>NZ_JAVRHI010000377.1:0-62340 GCF_034105845.1 Streptomyces sp. CRN 30
GCGGGCCGGACGGGTCCGCGGGCGGGCCGGACGGCCGGTGCGGGAGCCGGTCCGCAGCGTCGCGCGGCGCTTCCGTGCCCAGCAGCCGGGCCAGCCACAGGGCGTCCGCCAGCTCCTCGGCGCCGGGGTCGAGACCACCGCGGCGCAGCCTGCCGATCAGTTCACCCAGATGCATGTCCTGCATCCGGCCATCACCTCGAACGGTCGAGTGGCTGCATGAGCATGTCCGCGATCCGGTCCCGGGTCAGGCGCTCGGTGCTCCGTGCGTGCTGGGTGAGGAAGAGGGCGTTGAGCAGTTGGTCCGCGGCCAGCACCTCGCCGGGTTCGCGGTCGAGGAACCGGTCGATCAGGTCGCGTCCGGCCTCGGCGCTCTCGTCTCCGAGGTGCGCCTCGACCATGGCGGTGAGCTGCTCCTCGCCGGGCGGCTCCAGTTCGAGCTGGACGCAGCGCCGCAGGAGGGGCGCGGGGAAGTCACGCTCGCCGTTGGACGTCAGGATGATCACCGGGAAGACGCCGCAGGCGACGCGCCCGCCGTGGACGGCCGCCCGCCGGCCGTCGTGGGTGAGCACCTCGACGACGGGCTCGCGGTCGGCCAGGCGCTCCAGCTCGGGGATGCCGAACTCGCCTTCCTCCAGGATGTTCAGCAGGTCGTTGGGGAGGTCGAGGTCGCTCTTGTCGAGTTCGTCGATCAGCAGGACGCGGGGCGTCTCCGCGGGCAGCAGGGCGGTGCCGAGCGGTCCCAGCCGGATGTACGACCCGATGGCGGACGGCGTCG
Source organism: Streptomyces sp. CRN 30 (assembly GCF_034105845.1). Lineage (NCBI taxonomy): Bacteria > Bacillati > Actinomycetota > Actinomycetes > Kitasatosporales > Streptomycetaceae > Streptomyces > Streptomyces sp. CRN 30. Next base: position 776 of record NZ_JAVRHI010000377.1, read on the forward strand.
TGGCTGCTCCGTCGGCGCCCTGGGCCCGCTCCAGCTGGACGTCCTGGAGGCGGCCGATGGCGTCGTAGCGGTACAGGCCGTCCTGCAGGGTGGTCCGGCTGACGATCGGCCAGCGCAGCACGCGGCCCAGACCGAGCTCGTGGGCGACCGCGTAGGCGAGGGTGGACTTGCCGGTGCCGGGGTTGCCGGTGACGAGGAGCGGACGACGCAGGTAGAGGGCCGCGTTGACGGCGTCGACCTCGGCGGGGCGGGGTGCGTAGTTCTCCACCAGCCGTCGCCGTACACCGAGCCGGCGTGCGCTGCTCGGGTCGTCCGGGCCGGACTCGGCGCCGCGTCGGGCCTCCTCGAAGTCGCGCCAGGGAGGTGGCGGGGGCAGTCTCCGCAGACCGTCGTGCGGCTGTCCCACTCCGCGGTAGATCCGCCACTCGTTCACCATGGGCTCCTCCCGGCTCCGGTGATCATGCAGTGGGCACGGCCGTTCGACGTACGACGTTACCGCCGCCCGGCCGGGCCTGCCGGGTTTCCAGGGTGCCCGGCACGCCCACGACCCGACGAACTCCCTTGCGGCGCTGGTCAGTTGTCATGGGCCCTCAGAGGTCGGGCGCGGCCACGGGGGGCGGAGCCATGGTCTCCGTCCGGTGCGGCGGGCGTCCCGGCGGGTCGAAGAGCACAGCGATCTTGCCCGTGAGCTCTTCGGCCCGGGCGGTGTCGGGGTCGGAGACCCTGATGCGCAGTTCGCGGACCGGACCGTGCAGCCGCTGCGCCCGGCCCGCCGATCCCACCAGGCGGGCGGACTGCCGGTGGAACCCCCGGCAGTCCGCGTGGTCGTGGCCGTCCCTGCGCCACAGCACCAGGGGGTGCCCGGCGGCGAGCGCCGCGGCCATGGCCTCGAAGCCGTCACCGCTGCCGACCGGGCCGCAGAAGACGGGGACACAGCCGTCGTCCATGGCCGACAGCCGGCCGTACGCGGCGACCCTGCCCTCCCGGCGTCCGCCTTCCGGGTGGTCGTCGGCGGTGGCCTCACCGCGCAACGGCACGAGGGACAGCGGGCTGTGTTCCGTGCCCTTCCACCGTCTGCGCCATTCGGGGCTGGGCGGCCGGGTGCTGCGTCTGAGGTCACGGATGACCACGGTCCTGCGCAGGCCGAGCGGCATGGACTGTTCGTCGAAGAAGTCGTCGCCGTCGTCGCCGTCCTCGCCGGGGACGAGCCGCCAGTCGTCCAGCGGCAGGTCGAACAGCCGGCGCGGCAGGAAGAACTCGACCGCGGCCAGGTGTTCCCCGCGGTCGCCCAGACGCAGCGCCTCGGCCAGCGGCTCCCTCAGCCGCTGGTGCAGCTCGTGACGGCGTACGCCGGTGTCGTCCGTGTAGACCGGGGTGACGTCCCGGCCGTCGTACAGGAGTCTGACGCTCAGCGGATAGCGCTCGCCGTAGACCGGCTCGCCCACCGTGACGAGCACGTCCGCCGGGGCTCCGCCCGACGCCTCCGGCCGGGGAGCGGGCGGCACCGCCGTTCCGGGCGGACCGTCGGGGAGGCGGTCGAACAGCGTGCCGATCTCCTCACGGATCGCCCCGTGCGCGTGCAGGGTGGCCTGCTCCCTCACCCACGCGGTGAACGCCCGCAGCCGCTCGTATTCCACCTCGTCCCGGCGCTCCGTCACGGTGTGCCGGGCCACCTTCGCCGCGTACAGCAGGACGGCGTTGACGTCGGGCCCCGGTCCGCGCCCCTCCTCGCCGCGGTCGCGCAGTCCGTGCAGCAGGCCGGCGCCCTCGCGCCAGGTCCGCGGGTCGTGCGGGATCGGTGACCGGTACTCCTCGTGCATCACACGGGACTGCACCTCGTGCACGAGGTGCATGACCTCACCCGGTCCGCCGGGCGGGGGCAGGTGTGCGAAATGGCCGTAGAGGTGGACGCGCAGGGCCGGAGCGAGTCCCGCGGCGCCGGGACCGCGCAGCGCCGTCTGCGCTCTGGTCCAGTCCGCGTCCGACGACGCGTCGGTGAAGCGTGCCAGATGGTGCAGATCGTGTGCGCGGACGACCGAGTGGAGGACGTCACCGCCCCGGACGTCGAACAGCTCACGCAGCGCGGTGATCGGGACGGCCGCTCCCTCGTTCCGGCCCCGGCCCTTGTTCAGGCCGATGACGGCGCCGTACCGCAGGTCGATCACCGGGCCGCCGGAGACGCCCTCGACCGGCAGGCTGCCGCTGAGCAGCAGCGCCTTGCCGTCCAGCGCCTCGGCCTCTCCCAGGCCGTGCCGCATGCCGAGGTCGCCGGTCTCGCGCGACCAGCCATGCAGGCCGACGCGGGCCGGTATGGCCGGTGCGCGGTCGCTCAGCCAGACGCACCGCGCGTCGTCTGCGTCACGCACCCTGACCAGCGCGATGTCCGGGAACTGCCAGCGGCTGCCGCCGGTGTCCGGCGCCTCGGGCCGCGGCTTGGCGAGGACCACCTCGCCGGTGGTGGTGCCGCCCTGCCAGGTGACACCCACGGCGTTCCCGCTCCGCCACACGGCGTCTCCCCCCTTTCCCACGACATGGGCGCAGGTCAGCAGCCACCCCGGCGCGACGAAGAACGCGCTCCCCCAGTACTGGTCACGGTCCCGTCCATACCCGTCGCCCGGGGCCACGATGCGTGCGAGCGAGGGGCGCACCATCTCTTCCAGGGCACTCATCGTGCGCCGGGAGCCGACGGCCCGGACCGGGCGTCCGCGCCGTCCCGGGTCCCGGGACCCGCCGCGTCGCCCGCGCCGGCGCTCTCGGTCCAGGTCAGGGACACCGACAACGACGCCTGGCCGCCGGCCCCCGCGATGGCGCTCACGATCTTCCCCGCCTGCGCCGACAGTTCGATGCCGAAGCTCACGGACACCTCCACGGACGCCGTGGGGTGCAGCCCGGCGCGCAGGGAGCGCACGACACCACCGACCGTGTCCGAGAGGCCGCCCGCCATGTCGATGACCCGGTCGCCGACGCCGGTGTCCTGGTAGCCGCCCCGCTCCAGCGCGGCCTCGTCCGCCACGCCGATCCTGGCCCAGACGACGGTGCCGTCGTCGAGCCGTACCCGTTCGATCGCGCTTCCCACGGCATCCCCCGTCCGTCACGCGCGGCTCCCCCGTTCCGGGAAGCTCCCCCGACGCAGTGGGGAAGAAGGCTAACTCCGGACCGGGCCGAGGGGGAGGGGCCGCGGTCGACGCGGCCGGAGCCGGGCCGGGGAGCGGCTCCCGCTCACTCGTCGTCGAGGTCGTCGTCCATGCGCGCGAGCCACGTCGCCAGCCGCTCGACCGGCACCTCGAAGTCGGGGTTCAGGTCCACGAAGGTACGCAACTGCTCGGCGAGCCACTCGAAGGTGACCTCCTCCTCGCCCCGCCGCTTCTCCAGTTCCTCGATGCCGCGGTCGGTGAAGTACATGGGGTGCTCTCCTGCGTGCGTCCGTGATCCTGCTTCCACGGACAGCTTAAGCACCCGCCACGACACCGTTCCGCGTCTCCCGCCTTGACTTCGCACCACCGAGATATATCGTGAATGACGGAAGACGCGATATGGCTCGTCTTCCCAGGGTGTTTCCGATGCCCGCCCGCCCCGCCGAGGAGGCCAGCACCATGTCCGAGTGGTCCGTCACCGAGCCGCGCAAGCTCACGTTCGACGACCCCGTGACGACACTCCACGTGCGCGTCGTCAACGGAACGGTCAACGTCGTGGGCACCGACGAGGGCCCCGCCCGCCTGGAGGTGTCCGGCGTCGAGGGCCCGCCCCTGACGGTGACGCACGAGGACGGCACGCTGACCGTGGCGTACGAGGACCTTCCCGGGAAGGACTTCGTGAAGTGGCTCGACCGCAAGTGGCTCGACCGCAGGAGCTGGCACCGCACCGCCCTGGTGACGCTCTCCGTCCCGGCCCGTACGCGCGTCGAGGTGGGCGCGGTCGGCGCCACCGCCGTCGTCTCCGGGATGGACGGGCGCACCGAGATCAAGGGCGTCACCGGCGACACGACCCTGGTGGGCCTGTCCGGCCCGGTCCGCGCGACCACCGTCTCGGGCGCCGTGGAGGCCCAGGCCGTCACCGGTGACCTGCGGCTGAGCTCCGTCTCCGGCGACCTGACCGTCGTCGAGGGGTCCTCCCCCACCGTGAAGGCGGACTCGGTGACCGGTTCCGTCGTCCTCGACCTCGACCCGAAGGGCCGCCCCACGGACGTCGGTCTCACCAGCGTCTCCGGCGAGATCGCCATCCGCCTCCCCCACCTCCCGGACGCCGAGGTCGAGGCGCACACGGCGAGCGGGAAGATCTCCAGCGCCTTCGACGACCTCAAGATGCACGGCGCCTGGGGCGCCCACCGGATCACCGGCCGCCTGGGCGCGGGCACGGGCCGCCTGAAGGCGACGACCGTCTCGGGTTCCATCGCCCTCCTGCGCGGGCCGTCCGGGGAGGACACCCCCTGGGACACGGCTCCGGAGGCCGCACCCACCACGTCCGCAGACGCCGCGTCCGAAGGCCCGACCGACAAGAAGGTGCTCTGACATGCCCCCCGTCTTCGCCCACGGACGCCTCCGCCTGTACCTGCTCAAGCTGCTGGACGAGGCCCCGCGCCACGGCTACGAGGTGATCCGCCTCCTGGAGGAGCGCTTCCAGGGCCTGTACGCGCCCTCGGCGGGCACCGTCTACCCGCGCCTGGCCAAGCTGGAGACCGAGGGGCTGGTCACCCACACCACCGAGGGCGGCCGCAAGGTGTACGCCATCACGGACGCGGGCCGCGCGGAACTGGCCGAGCGACGGGGCGAGCTGGCCGACCTCGAGCTGGAGATCCACGAGTCGGTGGCCGAACTGGCCGCGGAGATCCGCGCCGACGTCCGGGGCGCGGCCGGCGATCTGCGCCGCGAGATGCGCGCGGCCGCCTCGGAGACCCGGAACGGCTCCCGTCCCGGCACCGCGGAGCACGGCCCTACGGCGGGCGACCCCGGCACGGAGCCCACGGACAAGGACGCCTGGCACGCGGCGAAGGAGGAGATGCGGCGGGTGCGACAGGAATGGAAGGAACAGGCCCGGCGCGCCAAGGACGAGAGCCGGCGGGCCCGCGAGGAGGCCCAGCGCGCCCGGCGCCAGGCCAAGGAGGCGCAGGACTGGGCCCGCGGCCAGGCCCAGGAGGAGCTGCAGCGTCTCGCCAAGCGCGTCCAGGACCAGGTCCAGCACCACTTCACCCAGGGCGACTGGCCGACCGGCGTACGGGAGGGCATCACCGAGCTGGCCAAGGAGTTCGGCGACTTCGGCAAGGAGTTCGGCTTCGGCCACACGGAGGCGTCGCCCGGCAAGGAGCACCGCACGGCCACGGCTGAGCCCGAGTACGCCACCACCCCGGAGGACTTCCCCGGCGCGTACGAACCCGCCTGGACGCACGAACCCTCCACCGGCGAACCCGCCCGCGACCTGGACCGCCTCCTGGACCGCTTCCGCGACGACATCCGCGACACGGCCCGCGACCACGGCATCACGGGGGACCAGCTCCAGGACGCCCGCCACCACCTCGCGACGACGGCGGCCCACATCAAGGCCACCCTGCGGACGCCCAAGGGGTGAGGCCGGCGGGAGGGGGGCCGGGGGTGCCACGCCCGTGCGAGCACCCCCGGCCCTTCAGCCCTCCTTTTCCCCGCTCCCCAGCACGCGCTCCACGGCCTCGTACGTGACCCCGTGGTCGGCGAGGACCTCCGCGGCGATCCCCGGGCGGGCGGTGAGGGCCAGCAGGACGTGCTCGTCCCCGATGCGGCGGTCCCGGCGGGCGGTGGCGACACGGAGGGCCTGGGTCAGCAGGTCCTTGGCGCCCCGGGTGAAGGGCCGGTGCCCGGACCACCGCCCGCTCCGGCCGCCCCTCCCCCTCCCGCCGGTCTCCAGCGCGCCCGCCCCGTGCGTCTCCTCGACCCGGGAGACGACCTCCGTCAGGTCGATCCCGAGCCCGGAGAGCGCCTCGGCCTCGGCACGGGACAAACCGCCGCGGCGCCGCACCTCGGCCAGGGCGCGCTCCACGGAGTCGCACCGGCCGGACACCCCGAGGGACGCCAGGACGAAAGCGGCACGGCTCGCCTCCCGGTCCAGCAGGGCGAGCAGCAGGTGCTCCTCGTCCACCAGGGCCGCGTGCGACCGCTCGGCGTGGTCGACCGCGCCGAGGACGACGGCGCGGGCGTCCTTCGTGAACCGTTCGAACATCACTGCCTCCCGTGTTTCTTGTGCACGGCCTGCCTGCTCACCCCGAGCTCCGCGGCGATCTCCTGCCACGACCAGCCCTGCCGACGCGCGCTGCGCACCTGCACCGCCTCCAGCTGCTCCAGCAGCCGCCGCAGGGCGGCGACGGCCCGCAGCCCGACCCGCGGATCGCGGTCGCCCGCGCGCTCGGCGAGATCCTTCGCTTCGGTCATGGTGTCAACTTAGGTTGACACCACATCCCGCGTCAACCTTGGTTGACAACAACGGCGACAGCGACAGCGACAGCGACAGCGACGACATCCGAACGCACCGACGGCGGGCCCGGAGCCGACAAGCCCCGAACCCGCCGTCCCCTCCGCCCCTCAGGAACCCGCCAGCACGACCTTCCCGAAGACCTCACCGGCCGCCATCCGTTCGAAGCCCTCTCGCGCCCGGTCCAGCGGCAGCACCTGGTCGATGACGGGCCGCACCCCCGTGGCCGCGCAGAAGGAGAGCAGGTCCTCCAGCTCGTCCTTCGTGCCCATCGTGGAGCCGACCACCTTCAGCTCCAGGAAGAAGATGCGGGTCAGCTCGGCATGGGAGGGCCGGTCGCCGCTGGTGGCCCCCGAGATGACGAGGGTGCCGCCGGGGCGCAGCGACTTCACGGAGTGGGACCAGGTCGCGGCGCCCACCGTCTCGATGACGGCGTCGACGCGCCGCGGCAGCCGCGCACCCGGCTCCAGCGCCTCCACGGCGCCGAGCCGCACGGCCCGCTCGCGCTTCGCCCCGTCCCGGCTGGTGGCGAAGACGCGCAGCCCGGCCGCCGTACCCAGCACGATGGCGGCCGTGGCGACACCACCACCCGCACCCTGCACCAGCACCGAGTCCCCGGGCCGCACCCCCGCGTTGGTGAACAGCATGCGGTACGCCGTCAGCCATGCGGTGGGCAGGCAGGCGGCCTCCTCGAACGAGAGTTCCGCGGGCTTCGGCAGGACGTTCCACCGCGGCACCGACACCGCCTCGGCGAACGTGCCCTGGTACCGCTCGGTCAGGATGGACCGCGGTTCGTCGGCCTCCACCCCGTGACCGCTCTGCCCGATCACCGAGTGCACCACGACCTCGTTGCCGTCCTCGTCGACACCCGCCGCGTCGCACCCGAGGATCATCGGCAGCTTGTCCTCACCGAGCCCGACACCCCTGAGCGACCACAGGTCGTGATGGTTGAGCGAGGCCGCCCTCACCCTCACGGTCGTCCAGCCGGGCCGGTCCACGGGAGCCGGCCGCTCCCCCAACTCCAACCCCCGCAGGGGCTCGTCACGATCGATACGAGCAGCGTAGGCAGCGAACATGGCCCCGACCCTAGGGCTCCGCCCCACCCACCGGAACCGTACGCCCCCGTGACACGCGCCCCGCGCCCGCACAAAAAGGCCGGGTCCCGCCCACACCACGGACGGAACCCGGAACACGCGGCTCAGCCAACCCACCGGCACCGGCACCGGCCGAGCGGCGCAGCCTGCGACGGCCGAGCGGCGCAGCCTGCGACGGCGAGCCGTCAGCGGAGAGTCGGCAACGGCGAGCCGTCACCAGCGACTCCGCAACGGCTCAACGGCGAGCCACTCCTTCGGCCCGGGCCGCCGCCGCCACCGCCGCCGTGACCGCCGGCGCCACCCGCTCGTCGAACGGCGACGGGATCACGTAGTCCGCGGCCAGCTCGTCCCCGACGACCGCCGCCAGGGCCTCCGCCGCAGCGATCTTCATGCCCTCGGTGATCCGGGAGGCCCGCACCTGGAGCGCCCCCGCGAAGATGCCGGGGAACGCCAGCACGTTGTTGATCTGGTTCGGGAAGTCGGAGCGCCCGGTGGCGACGACCGCCGCGTACTTGTGCGCCACCTCGGGGTGCACCTCGGGGTTGGGGTTGGCCATGGCGAAGACGAACGCCCCCGCGGCCATCGACGCCACCGCCGGCTCCGGCACCGTACCGCCGGACACCCCGATGAAGACGTCCGCGCCCGCGAGCGCCGACTCCAGTGACCCCGACAGCCCGGCCCGGTTGGTGAGTTCGGCGATCTCCCGCTTGACCGGCGTGAGGTCCTCCCGGTCCGCCGACACGACGCCCTTGCGGTCCGCGACCGCGACGTCCCCGATACCGGCCCCGAGCAGCATCTTGGCGATGGCCACCCCGGCGGCGCCCGCGCCCGAGATCACCGCCCGGAGGTCGCCCAGCTCCCGCCCGGACAGCCGCGCGGCGTTCCGCAGCGCGGCCAGCGTCACGACCGCCGTGCCGTGCTGGTCGTCGTGGAAGACCGGGATGTCCAGCCGCTCCTGGAGCCGGCGCTCGATCTCGAAGCACCGGGGCGCCGAGATGTCCTCCAGGTTGACCCCGCCGAACGACGGCGCCAGCCGGACCACGGTCTCCACGATCTCGTCGGTGTCCGTGCAGTCCAGCGCGATCGGCACGGCGTCGACGCCGCCGAACTGCTTGAACAGGATCGCCTTGCCCTCCATCACGGGCAGGGACGCCTGCGGGCCGATGTCCCCGAGCCCCAGCACCGCCGTGCCGTCCGTCACCACGGCGACGACGGAGGACTTCCAGGTGTAGTCGTGGACGAGTTCCGGCTGCTCCGCGATCGCGGTGCACACGCGGGCGACGCCGGGCGTGTAGGCGAGGGACAGGTCGTCCTTGTCGCGGACGGGAACGGTGGCCTGCACGGCCATTTTTCCGCCCCGGTGCAGGGCGAAGGCCGGGTCGAAGGAATCCAGGGGCTCGGCCCCGCCCTCCCGACCGTCGGTGCTGTTTTCGGTGCGAGGATTGACAATCTCCGCTGCCACTTTGTTTTACCCCTTAAGTATTCACGGTTTGAGGGTAACCACTCCCGATCAGGGGGTGGATGGGACCGCGCGGTGCCCAGTGGGTCGATACGCACGGGCGGATGGCCGATACGTACGAGCACGCGCGACGGGCGCGCCGCACACGCGCCCTGAGCCCCGGATGAGGGGTGTGAAGAACCTTCTTACCGGACGGACGGCATCGGCGACGAGTCCATAACACGAAGGTCACGCGCCGGTGACGGCCCTCATGGCTGGATATGCCGAATTCATGGACAGGTCCGTGACAAGTGCCACAACAGCAGCACACGTACGGAACTCGTGACCGACCGCGCGGTCTGCCGCACAGGGGGATTCACCGGAGATCCTCCGGCCGGAAGCAGGGATTCCCGCACAAGGTCCGGTCGGGATGGACCGACCTGCGGCGGTTCGGGGTGGCCCGTTATCCGATTTTGACATATCGGATCGCCTGAACGCCTCAGTCCGAATGGCAAGATGCCGTAATCACACTAGGTCGCGGCGCCCGAGGACGTGTGCTGTCGTCGACCCCACGGACGTCTGCCGTCGTCGACCCCACGACGCAACCGTTCGGCATCCCTCATCCACCCCGCCGGAGGACACCACCATGACCGCAGGCAACACCCGTCGCACGACCGCCATGCGCTCCCGGACAGCCGCGGTCGGCGCGCTCGCGGTCGCCGGCGCCCTGCTGCTCACCGGCTGCGGTGACCAGACCAAGGACGACGCCGGCGAGTCGGGGAGCAGCAAGGCGAACTCGGCGCCGCTCGCCGACAAGCTGCCCGCGGACATCCGTAACAAGGGTGTGATCAAGGTCGGTTCGGACATCGCGTACGCACCGGTCGAGTTCAAGGACGAGTCCGGCAACGTGGTCGGCATCGACCCCGACATCGCCGAGGCGCTGGGCGAGCAGCTGGGTGTGGAGTTCGAGTTCCAGAACGCCACGTTCGACACCCTCATCACCGGTCTGAACTCCAACCGCTACGACATCGCCATGTCGGCCATGACCGACACCAAGGACCGCCAGGAGGGCGTCGACGGCGACACCGGCAAGAAGATCGGCGAGGGCGTCGACTTCGTCGACTACTTCACCGCGGGCGTCTCGCTCTACACCAACAAGGGCGCCGACCAGGGGATCAAGACCTGGGACGACCTCTGCGGCAAGACGATGGCCGTACAGCGCAACACCTTCTCCCACGACCTCGCCAAGGACCAGGCGAAGAAGTGCACGGACGACGGTGCGGGGGCCCTCAAGATCGAGGACTTCCCCACCAACCCCGAGGCCGAGGCCCGTATGCGGTCCAAGGGCGCGGACGTCGTCTCCGCGGACTTCCCGATCGCGGCGTACTCGGTGAAGAACGCCGGCGACGGCGCGTACTACGAGATCGTCGGCGACCAGGTCGAGGCGGGCCCGTACGGCATCGCCGTGGCCAAGAACAAGGCGGAGCTGCGTGACGCGCTGCAGGAGGCCGTCCAGGCGATCATCGACAACGGCGAGTACAAGAAGATCGTCGAGAAGTGGGGCGTCGCGGACGGCGCGGTCACCGAGGCGAAGATCAACGGCGGTTCGTGACCGGCCGGCCGATTCGCTGAGAGGCACCCTCCATGACTGTTGACGTCAACAAGACGGACGGTCCCGTCGGTCCGACGCCCCCCGCCGGACCGGAGGCCATCAAGGCCGTCCCGGTCCGGCACCCGGGGCGGTACGTGTCCGCGGCTGTCGCACTGGCCCTGCTGGGCGCGGTCGTCTACGCCTTCGCGCAGGGCAGGATCAACTGGAACGCGATCCCCGAGTACTTCTTCGACGACCGCATCCTCGACGGCGTCTGGAACACCCTGCTGCTCACCGTGCTCTCGATGCTGATCGGCATCGTGGGCGGCATCGTGCTCGCCGTGATGCGCCTGTCGAAGAACCCGGTGACCTCGTCGATCGCCTGGTTCTACATCTGGTTCTTCCGCGGCACACCGGTCCTGGTGCAGCTGTTCGTCTGGTTCAACCTGGGCCTGGTCTTCGAGTACATCAACCTCGGCCCGTTCTACAAGGACTACTGGGCGTCGTTCATGACGCCGCTGCTCACCGCGCTGCTGGGCCTCGGGCTCAACGAGGCCGCGTACATGGCCGAGATCTGCCGCGCCGGTCTGCTCTCCGTCGACGAGGGGCAGACCGAGGCGTCGCACGCGCTCGGCATGAGCCAGGCGAAGACGCTGCGCCGGATCGTGATCCCGCAGGCGATGCGCGTGATCGTGCCGCCCACGGGCAACGAGGTCATCAACATGCTGAAGACGACCTCGCTCGTCTCGGCGGTGCAGTTCGCCGAGCTGTTCAAACAGGCCCAGGACATCGGCCAGAACGCGGGCTCCGTGGTGGAGATGTACTTCCTCGCCGCCGCCTGGTACCTGATCATGACCTCGCTGCTCAGCGTCGGGCAGTACTACATCGAGCGGTACTACGCCCGCGGTGCGAGCCGCACGCTGCCGCCGACGCCGCTGCAGCGCCTGCGGACCGCCGTCCTCCCCACCCGCCGCCCGAAGGGAGTCACGGCATGACGCAGACCTCCCCCACCGCCTCCCCCGCCATGGTGAAGGCCGAGGGCGTGCACAAGTCCTTCGGGGCCGTCGAGGTCCTCAAGGGCATCGACCTCGAGGTGCGGACCGGCGAGGTGTTCTGCCTCATCGGCCCGTCCGGCTCCGGCAAGTCCACCTTCCTGAGGTGTATCAACCACCTCGAGAAGATCAACGCCGGGCGTCTGTACGTCGACGGGGAGCTGGTCGGCTACCGCCAGAAGGGCGACAAGCTGTACGAGCTCAAGGACAGCGAGGTGGCCCTGAAGCGCCGGGACATCGGCATGGTCTTCCAGCGCTTCAACCTGTTCCCGCACATGACGGCCGTGGAGAACGTCATGGAGGCGCCGGTCCAGGTCAAGGGCGTGAGCAGGGGCGCGGCCAGGGAGCGGGCCCAGCAGTTGCTGGAGCGGGTCGGCCTCGCCGACAAGGCCGGCAGCTACCCCTCCCAGCTCTCCGGCGGCCAGCAGCAGCGCGTGGCGATCGCCCGGGCGCTGGCGATGGACCCGAAGCTGATGCTCTTCGACGAGCCGACCTCGGCGCTCGACCCGGAGCTGGTCGGTGACGTCCTCGACGTCATGCGCGACCTCGCCGAGTCCGGCATGACGATGGTGGTCGTCACCCACGAGATGGGCTTCGCCCGCGAGGTCGGCGACAGCCTCGTCTTCATGGACGGCGGTGTGGTCGTCGAGTCCGGCAGCCCGCGCGACGTCCTGACGAACCCACAGCAGGAGCGCACGCAGTCGTTCCTGTCGAAGGTGCTCTGAGACGCGTACGGGAAGGGGCGGTACGGCCTGCCGTACCGCCCCTTCCGCACACGGGCCCCGGGGCCGCCCGGGCGTTACTTCAGGGCCAGCACCATCGTGTCCGACGGCGAGCTCCACACCGGGCGCGCCTCGGCGAACCCCTTCTCCCGCAGGACGCGCGCGTGCCAGGCCGCCGGCGGCGTCTCGCCGTCCGCGTGGTCGCCGTAGATCTCGAAGCGGCGGGCGGTCGGCCCGGCGAGGACCGGGTCCTCGGCGGCGAGCCGCCACCACTCCTTCCAGTCGAGAGCACCGTTCTTCCTGGCCTCGTCCATGCGGGCGTGCCGCTGCGCGCTCTCGGCCGCGTCGATCCGGGGCGTGGCCGGGTCGGGCATGTGGTCCGCGTTCAGGAAGACCCCGCCGTCCCGGACGAGGTCCGCGACCTGGCCGTAGAGGGCCGCGAGGGGTTCGGCGCGCAGCCAGTGCAGGGCGGTCGCGGTCAGCACCGCGTCGTACGCGCCGTACGGCAGCCGCGTCACCCAGTCCGGGTCGGTGAGGTCGGCCGTCACGAGCGAGACCCGGGGGTCACCCGCGAAGGTGCCCCCGGCGATCGTGAGGAGGGCCGGGTCGAGGTCGACGCCGGTGCTGCTCGCCTCCGGGAACCGGGCCAGCGCCCTGGCCGTGATACTTCCCGTACCGCAGGCGAGGTCGAGGATCCGGGGCGCGGTGCCGACGAGGGCCTCGACCATGTCCAGCATCACCCGGAACCGCTCCTCGCGGTCCGGCAGGTACCACTCCTGCTGCCGGTCCCAGCTCTCCTGCCAGGCGCGCCAGTCGGTTCCGCTGGGACGGGTGGAGGTGGTCAATGCGAGCCCTTCCGTCGGCGCCGGCCGCGCCGTCAGCGCGGCCCGCACGGACACACCGGGCCGCGTAATACCCTGAAAGCACGATCAGCCGTTACTTGCCTCGTACGCACGACGATAGAGCCACCTCGTAAGGACTACAAGTGGAACTGGCCTATTACTCGGATTACGCCGTCCGTCTCGTCAACACCGAGGAGCCGGTCCGGGGCACGGACACGCTCACCTCCGTGGAGGCCGTCCGCGACCTCTTCGGGGGCAACCGGTCGGCGGCCCGCCGCGCCACCGACGCCGACGTGACCCGCTTCCGCTCGGTGCGGGGCCGGCTGCGCGCCGTCTTCGAGGCCGCGGACGGCGGGGACGAGACCCTCGCCGTGGACCTGCTCAACTCACTCCTGCTGGAGTTCCCGGTCAGTCCGCAGATCTCCGGCCACGACTTCCGGGACGACGACGGGCGCCCGCTGTGGCACATGCACCTGGCGGACCACCCCTCGAACGCGACCGCCGGGTACGCCGCCATCGCCTCCATGGGGCTGGCCTTCCACCTCACCGAGTACGGCGTGGACCGGCTCGGCCTGTGCGAGGCGGCGCCGTGCCGCAACGCCTACCTGGACACGTCCACCAACCGCTCCCGGCGCTACTGCTCGGACCGCTGCGCGACCCGCGCCAACGTGGCCGCCTACCGGGCCCGCAAGCGCCTCGAGGCCGACCGGCCGGCGAGCACGGGCCGCACCGCCGAGAGCAGCCAGCGGACGAAGGCCAGCGGCGAGAGCTGACCGCCGACCCGCGGCCGGTACCTGAGGCGCACCGTGCCGACGACGAGGTCCTCGGGCACCGTGCCGTAGTCGGTGCTGTCGCCGCCCGCGTAGGGATTGTCGCCGAGCACCCACCAGCCGCCCTCGCGGCGCTCGGCGGCCCGCTTCACGACGAGCAGGTCCTGCTGGAAGGGGTGCCGCAGCACGACCACGTCGCCGGCCCGCACGCGCGCCCCGTAGTGGACGAGGAGCCGGTCCCCGTGGCGCAGCGTGGGGACCATGGACGGGCCGGTGACCTCCGCCACCCCGAAGGGCAGCAGGCCCCTCGCGCGCTCGGTCTCCTGCGACAGCTCCGGCATCCCCGGCACCTCCCCGGTCCGTTCCTCCACCAGTCCCAGTCTGACGCGGGACTTTTGTCCTAAGCCCTCGGGGGCACCCGCCAAAACGCGTCCCCCACGGAGTAATGTCGCACCTGAGAAGACGATCACGAGGAAGGACAGCTGCATGCTTTCCCGCCTGTTTGCCCCGAAGGTCAAGGTCAGCGCCCACTGCGACCTGCCCTGCGGTGTGTACGACCCGGCCCAGGCCCGCATCGAGGCGGAGTCGGTGAAGGCCACCCAGGAGAAGATGGCGGCCAACGACGACCCGCACTTCCAGACGCGCGCCACCATCATCAAGGAGCAGCGCGCCGAGCTCGCGAAGCACCACGTCTCCGTGCTGTGGAGCGACTACTTCAAGCCGCCGCACTTCGAGAAGTACCCGGAGCTGCACCAGCTGGTCAACGACACCCTCAAGGCCCTGTCGGCCGCGAAGGCGTCGACCGACCCGGCGACCGGCCAGAAGGCGCTGGACTACATCGCCCAGATCGACAAGATCTTCTGGGAGACCAAGAAGGCCTGATCCGGGTCCTGTCCCGCGACACCTGCGAGTGGTGCACCCTCGCGGGTCACGCGGACAGCCGGGCAGGGGCCCGGCCGGTGTTCCGGCCGGGCCCCTCGCCGTCTGTCTCCCCCGCACGGCTCCGTCACACGCCCGGTCGCTCAGTTGCTGCGCCGCGTCACGAACTCCGCCAGCGCGAGGAGCTCGCCCGCCGCCTCCGGGTCGGGGACGGCACGGGACAGCGCGTGCATCGCCCGGGCCATGTGGTCGGCCGCCTGCGACTGCGCCCAGTCCCGGCCGCCCGCCCGCTCCACGGCGAGCGCGGTGCGCTCCAGGTCACCGTCCTCGTACGGCAGCCCGTAGAGCGCGGCGAGCTCGTCCGCCGCGGGGGTGCCCGAGGCGAGCGCGGCCACGACGGGGAGCGACTTCTTGCGGGCCACCAGATCCGACCCGGCCGGTTTGCCGGTGCGGCCCGGGTCCCCCCAGATGCCGATCACGTCGTCGATGAGCTGGAAGGCGAGCCCGGCCTCCCGGCCGAACGCGTCCAGCGCCTCGACGTCCTCCTCCCCCGCTCCCGCGTACAGCCCGCCCAGCGCGCAGGCGCACCCCAGCAGCGCGCCCGTCTTGGCCTCCGCCATGGCGAGTACCTCCTCGAGGGTGACCTCGTCGGGGCCGGTGCCCTCGAGCGCCGTGTCCACCTGCTGGCCCGCGCACAGTTCGACGACGCAGACGGCGAGCCGGGCGGCCGATGCCGAGGACGCCGGGTGGGTGTCCTCGGCGAGCAGCCGCTGGGCCAGGGCCTGGAGGGCGTCCCCGGCGAGGATGGCGGCGGCGTCACCGAACACCGTCCACGCGGTGGGCCGGTGCCTGCGGGTGGCGTCCCGGTCCATGACGTCGTCGTGCAGCAGGGTGAAGTTGTGGATCAGCTCCACGGCCGCGGCGGCCGGCACGGCGGCGGGCTGCGGCCCGCCGAGCGCCGTGACCGCGGCCAGGACGAGCGCCGGACGGATCGCCTTGCCCCCGTCGCCCGTCGCCTCACTGCCGTCCGCGTGCTCCCAGCCGAAGTGGTAGCGCGCGACCCGCCGCACCGGACCCGGCAGCGTCCCGACGGCCCGGCGCAGCTCGGGGTCGACCGACGCCCGGGCCCGCTCCAGTATCCCGGCCGCCTCCTGCGCCGCGGAGGGCGCAGGCACCTCCGTCGGAACTGCCGGACCGGTCGGGCCCGTCGCGCCTGTCGGGCTCGTCGGGCTCGTCGGGCCTAAGGAACTCGTGATGGGGTTCCGCCCTTTCGATGGATCGGTCCGGCTCTGCTGCGTTCCCGTCATGAACTCACCCATGCGTCACCTTGGAGAGTCTGCGGACGGTGGCGTTTCCGCGGTCACTGGGCGCGTACCCCCAGGGTGTACCCGGCCCGGCGGCCGGTCACCCCCAGCGGCCGATCTCGACGTTCTCCAGGACGCCGAGCGCGTCGGGCACCAGGACGGCCGCCGAGTAGTAGGCCGTCACGAGGTACTTGATGATCGCCTGTTCGTTGATGCCCATGAAGCGCACGGACAGGCTCGGCTCGATCTCGTCCGGGATGCCCGACTGCCGCAGCCCGACCACACCCTGGTCCTCCTCGCCGGTGCGCATGCAGATGATGGACGTCGTCCTGGCGTCGGTGACCGGGATCTTGTTGCACGGGAAGATCGGCACGCCACGCCAGGCGGGGATGCGGTTGCCCCCGACGTCGATGCTCTCCGGCACCAGCCCGCGCTTGTTGCACTCGCGGCCGAACGCGGCGATCGCGCGCGGGTGGGCGAGGAACAGCTTGGACGCGCGCCTGCGGGTGAGCAGCTCGTCCATGTCGTCGGGGCCCGGTACGCCGTCGTGCGGCTGGATCCGCTGGTCGTACTCGCAGTTGCTGAGCAGCCCGAACTCCCGGTTGTTGACGAGCTCGTGCTCCTGCCGCTCCTTCAGCGCCTCCACGGTCAGCCGGAGCTGCTGCTCCGTCTGGTTCATGGGCTTGTTGTAGAGGTCGGCCACGCGGGTGTGGACGCGCAGCACGGTCTGGGCGACGCTCAGCTCGTACTCGCGCGGCGCGCCCTCGTAGTCGACGAACGTGTGCGGGATGTCCGGCTCACCGGTGTGGCCGGCCGCGAGCTCGATCTCCTTCTCGCCGTACTTGTTGGTGCGCTGCTCGGGCAGGGCCCGCCGGCTCTCCAGGTGGTCGCGCAGCGACGCGGAGCGCTCCGCCACCTGCTCGACGGACCGGCGGGGCAGCACGAGGACGGTGCACGCGGTGACGGCGCGGGCGGTGTTCTCCCAGATGGCCTCCGGGTCGAGGAGCGCCTGGTCCCCGAAGTAGGCGCCGTCGGCGAGCACCCCGAGGACCGCGTCGTCCCCGTAGGGGCCGGTGCCGACCTTCTCCACCTTGCCGTGGGCGAGCAGGAAGACCTCCTCCGCGGGGCTGCCGAACTCGGCGATCACCGCCCCGGGCCGGAACTCGCGCTGTTCGCAGCGCCGGGCGAGCTCGTCCAGTACCTCCCTGTCGTCGTACCCCCGCAGGGCCGGCAGCTCGCCGAGCTCCGCGGGGATCACGGTGACCTGGTCACCGGTCTTCACGAACGTGACGCGGCCGTCGCCGACCGCGTAGCTGAGCCGCCGGTTCACCCGGTACGTGCCGCCCTGCACGTCGACCCACGGGAGCATGCGCAGCAGCCAGCGCGAGCTGATCTCCTGCATCTGGGGGACGGACTTGGTGGTCGTGGCCAGGTTCCGTGCAGCAGAGGTGCCGAGACTCTGCTGCGGCTTCTCCGGCTCCGTGCGGACCTCTTCGCCTACCGACATATCGGAACGCCTCTCCGGTCGTGCACTGATCTCGCGCGGTCGTGCGCCGATCGCGCGGACCAGCCTTCCAGCACGGATCGAGCCGGTGCTATCACACGAACGAGCGGGACTGGATCTTCCGGCTCCTGGGCAGACTGAGGCCCCGCCGACGCCGGAGCGGGCCGGACGAGCCCTCGGGGCGGACGGTCGGGACGGATGTGACGGTCGGAGCAAGGCGGTGCGGCAGAGCGGGAACTTCAAGATCCGGCCGTCCGTTTGTCGCGGTGACGATCCTTTCGACCGATCCCGACCGGTGTTCACCGGAAGACGACAGGAGACGGACATGGCAGGATTCCTGGACCGCGCCAAGGAACAGGCCCAGCGCGGCCTCACGCAGGGCAAGCAGAAGCTCGACGAGGTGCAGGCCCAGCGCGCCGGTGGCGACCTGCTGAAGAGGCTGGGCGCGGCGTACTACGCGGAGCAGCGCGGCAGCGGCTCCCCCGCCGCCACCCAGCAGGCACTCCAGGCACTGGAGTCCCACATCGCCACCAACGGGGACGGCTTCCTGCGCTCCTGACCGCCGTGCCCGCGCGCGGGTCCGCTTCCACCGGGTCGCTACCTCTTCGGGTAACGCATCGCGGGAACGGCGCGTTCGCGCCTCCGCGTTGCGGTACAAGCGCGGTACGAGGCGGCCGCGACCGGCGGTCGTCGCGCAGCGCGAAGGAGGCGGTCATGGCCCCACCCATGTCCGCGGGCAGATTCCTCAGTGCCCTCAGAGCCGAGGGCGTCACCGTCCTCGGAGTCGGGGACTGGCAGCAGCACAACCGCAATCACGCGGGCCCCTGGGGCCCGATGCACGGCGTGATGATCCACCACACGGTGACCTCGGGCAGCGACCGGACGATCCGTATCTGCCGGGACGGCTACTCGGGCCTGCCCGGCCCGCTGTGCCACGGCGTCATCACCAAGGACGGCCGCGTCCACCTCGTCGGCTACGGCCGCGCCAACCACGCGGGGCTGGGCGACGACGACGTCCTGAGGGCCGTGATCGCCGAGAAGGCCCTCCCCCTGGACAACGAGGCGAACACGGACGGCAACCGTCACTTCTACGGTTTCGAGTGCGAGAACCTCGGCGACGGCGAGGACCCGTGGCCCGAGGTGCAGCTGACCGCCATCGAGCGGGTCTCCGCCGCGATCTGCCGCCATCACGGCTGGACGGCCCGATCGGTGATCGGGCACCTGGAATGGCAGCCGGGCAAGGTGGACCCGCGGGGCTTCACGATGGCCTCGATGAGGGAGCGCATCCACGCCCGGCTGAAGTAGCGACGCGGGAGTACACGGGAGAACGGACGGGGCATGAGGGCACCACCCCGGCGGCCGGGGCCCTCATGTCCGACAATGAACGGGTGAACCACCCCGGCCGTCCCTCCCTCACCGCCCTGGCACCGCGGCTGCCGTCGCCCCTGCACGAGGTCGTGGACGAGCGGTTCGGGCGGCACGGGGTGCGGCTGGTGCTGAAGCGGGACGACCTCATCCACCCCGAGCTGGTCGGCAACAAGTGGCGCAAGCTCGCGCCGAACCTGGAGGCCGCCGCGGGGCGCACCGTCGTCACCTTCGGCGGCGCGTACTCCAACCACCTGCGGGCCACGGCCGCCGCGGGCCGTCTCCTCAGCCTGCCCACGGTGGGCGTGGTGCGGGGCCAGGAGCTGGCCGGACGTCCGCTCAACCCGTCACTGGCGCGGTGCGCGGCGGACGGCATGCGGCTGCACTTCGTCGAGCGGTCGGCGTACCGCCGCAAGACCGAGCCCGGGACGCTCTCCGGCATCCTCCGGGCCGTGGGCGCCGAGGACGCCCACGTGGTCCCCGAGGGCGGCAGCAACGCCCTGGCCGTACGCGGCTGCCGACGGCTCGGCGAGGAGCTGCGCGACCACGCGGACGTCGTCGCCCTCGCCTGCGGCACCGGTGGCACCCTCGCGGGCCTCGCCGCGGGGCTCGGCGCCGGCCGGCGCGTCCTCGGCGTGCCCGTGCTGAAGGGCGGCTTCCTGGCCGACGAGATACGCGCCCTCCAGCAGCGGGCGTTCGGCGGCCCGCGCGGCGACTGGTCCCTCGACGAGCGCTTCCACTTCGGCGGCTACGCGCGGACCACGCCCGCGCTGGACGCCTTCGCCGCGGACTTCGAGCAGCGGCACGGCCTGCCGGTCGAGCGTCTCTACGTGGCGAAGGCGCTGTACGCACTCGTCACGCTCGCCGGGGAGGGCGCCTTCCCCCGCGGCAGGACCGTCGCGGCCGTCATCACGGGGACACCGTTCGGCTAGTCGGCTAGACCGTCTCCCGGTAGGCCGCCGCCTCCTCCAGGTCGAGCCTGCGCAGCAGCGTCCGCAGCATCTCGTCGTCGATGTACCGGGCGTCCCGCAGCTCCACGAAGACCGCCCGCTCGGCGCCGATCAACGCGCGCGCGAGCCTGCGGTACGTGTCGTCGACGCTCTCCCCCGTCACGGGGTTGGCCGTGCCGAGCCGCTCCCACACCGCGTTGCGGCGCCTCTCCAGCACCATGCGCAGCCGGTCGGCCAGTGGTGGCGGCAGTGCGTTGCGCTCGTCCGCGAGCAGTTCCTCCAGGCGCTGCTCGGCGGCCAGGGAGGCCTGGGCCTGGGCGTTGGCCTCGGCGAGGGTCTCGGCCTGCGGGTCGCGTCCGGGAAGACCGAGCAGCCGGATCAGCGGCGGCAGGGTCACCCCCTGCAGGACCAGGGTGCCGATCACCGTCGTGAAGGTGAGGAACAGCAGGAGGTTGCGTTCGGGGAAGGGCTCGCCCCCGTGCACCGTCACCGGGATCGAGAAGGCGATGGCGAGGGACACCACGCCCCGCATACCGGCCCAGGCGACGACGAACGGCCTCTTCCAGCCGGGGTTCTCCTCCCGCTCCCTGATGCGTGCCGACAGGAGCCGGGGCACGAAGGCCGACGGGTAGACCCACAGGAACCGGGAGGCGACCACCACCAGGAAGACCACCACGGCGTACCAGGCGGCCCGCGCGCCCTCGTGCTCCCCCAGCCCCTCCAGGACGACCTTCAGTTGCAGCCCGATGAGTGCGAACACCGACGACTCCAGCAGGAAGGCGATCATCCGCCACACCGCGGCCTCCTGGAGCCGGGTCGCGAAGTCGACCTGCCAGTTGCGGTGTCCCAGGTAGAGGCCCACGACCACCACGGCGAGCACTCCGGAGGCGTGCACCCACTCGGCGAAGCCGTAGGCGACGAACGGGATCAGCAGGGAGAGGGTGTTTTGCAGAAGCGGTTCCTTCAGCCGGATGCGCAGCCAGTGGAGCGGCACCATCAGCAGCAGCCCGGCCGCGATGCCGCCCAGCGCCGCCACGGCGAACTCGCCGATGCCGCCCGCCCAGGTCGCCCCCTCGCCGACCGCGGCCGCCAGGGCCACGCGGTACGCGGTGATCGCGGTCGCGTCGTTCAGCAGGGACTCGCCCTGCAGGATCGTGGTGACCCGGGACGGCAGCCCCACCCGGCGTGCCACGGCGGTCGCCGCGACCGCGTCCGGCGGCGCCACCACCGCCCCGAGCACCAGGGCGGCGGTCAGCGGCAGTCCGGGCACGAGCAGGTGGGCGACCCAGCCGACGGCGAGGGCCGCGAACAGGACGTAGCCGACCGACAGCAGCGCCACGGGCCGCAGTGCGGCCCGCAGGCCGAGGTAGGAGCTGTCGATGGCCGCCGTGTACAGCAGCGGGGGGAGGAGCAGCGGCAGGAAGACGTGCGGGTCCAGCTCGTAGGACGCGGGCACCCCGGGCACGAACGAGACGACCAGCCCCACCGCGACGAGCACCAACGGGGCCGGCACCGGTGCGCGACGGGCCGCTCCGGCGACCGCGGCACTGCCCGCGACCAGCAACAGCAAGGGCAGTACCGGCATGACACGGGCCCCTTCCCGATCCGGCGCGGCAGGCCGCGCGCCCGTCGTAACCTGGCACTCATGAAACAGTGCACGCACGTCGACGCGCTGCCGGATCCCGAACCCGGGCCCCTGAGCGAGACCTGCCTGGGGTGTCTCGCCGCCGGTACGGACCCGGTACAGCTCAGGCTGTGTCTGCAGTGCGGACACGTCGGCTGCTGCGACTCCTCCCCGTTCCGGCACGCGACGGCGCATCATGGGGAGAGCGGCCACCCCGTCATGCGCACCCTGGAACCCGGGGAGAGCTGGCGCTGGTGCTTCGCCGACCACGTGCTCGTCTGACCGCGCCGGGCGACGCATACTGGACCGCAGCCGACGGCACGGGAGCGCGCTCCTGTGCCACGGTTCGACGGTCCGCCGCATGGGTACGTCAACCCGGCGGGCGTTCTTCCTATTTGAAGCCCGCAGACCCCTAGCCACCGAGCGTGTTCATAGTATTACTATGAGTGACAGCGCGGGACGGGGCCCCCGGGACAGGTAACTTCTGCGCGCGGTAGCGTCACCGCTGAACCACATAGCGCGTTACCCCGGGGGGCGACCCCTCGGACCCCGAAGAAGCTTGCACCACCTTGGAGGTGAGGGTGTCCCAGATCGCAGGCGAGCCCACGACCCAGGACTTCGTGGAAGTCCGGCTGCCGGCCGCGGGTGCCTACCTGTCGGTACTGCGTACGGCCACGGCCGGTCTCGCGGCCCGTTTGGACTTCACCCTCGACGAGATCGAGGACCTGCGCATCGCGGTGGACGAGGCCTGCGCGATCCTGCTGCAGCAGGCCGTGCCCGGCTCGGTGCTCAGCTGTGTCTTCCGGCTCGTCGACGACTCGCTGGAGGTCACGGTCTCCGCCCCGACCACGGACGGCCACGCCCCCTCGCGGGACACCTTCGCCTGGACCGTCCTGTCGGCCCTGGCGGGCAAGGTGTCCTCCGCCGTCGACGACGACAAAACCGTTTCGATCAGCCTCTACAAACAGCGCGGCGCGGGCCCCGGCCCGGCGTGAGGAACGGGGACGGGCCGGTGCGGGACGAAGAGCGCGGCACACGGGAACTGCCCGCCGGGGACGAGGGACGCCCCTGCTCCGGCGGGGCCGGGAGCCCGGGACCGGACGGCCCGGGCGGGCCACGGCACTGGGCGGACGGCGTCGACGGCATCCCCGAGCAGGCCCGGCCGCACCCGGAGGACGAGTCCTCGGCGGCGGCCACGGCGGTCCGCCGGGCGGGGGCGGTCGACGACGAGGAGCGCGAGGCGCCCCCCGACGGACGACGAGGTCCGGAGGGTGCGGTACGGAGCACCACGTCCTCGGAAGGGCGGCGTCGGGTGACGGCGGGCGGGACTATGAGCGAGCACGAGCGAAACGCTGAGCACCGCGTGCAGGGCACGCAGCACGACCCCCAGGACCGCAGCGGGGCGCGGGCCATGTTCGTCCGGCTGCGCGGGCTGGACCAGGGCGGCACCGAGTACGCGGAGCTGCGCAACCAGTTGGTCCGGATGCACCTGCCGCTCGTCGAGCACCTCGCGCGCCGCTTCCGCAACCGCGGCGAGCCGCTGGACGACCTCACCCAGGTCGCCACCATCGGCCTGATCAAGTCGGTGGACCGCTTCGACCCCGAGCGCGGGGTGGAGTTCTCCACGTACGCCACGCCCACGGTGGTCGGCGAGATCAAGCGCCACTTCCGCGACAAGGGCTGGGCCGTCCGGGTGCCGCGCCGGCTGCAGGAGCTGCGCCTCGCCCTGACGACGGCCACCGCGGAGCTCTCCCAGCAGCACGGCCGCTCGCCCACGGTGCACGAGCTCGCCGAGAAGCTGGCGATCTCGGAGGAGGAGGTCCTGGAGGGGCTGGAGTCGGCGAACGCCTACTCGACGCTCTCCCTGGACGTCCCCGACACGGACGACGAGTCGCCCGCGGTGGCGGACACGCTGGGCGCGGAGGACGAGGCGCTGGAGGGTGTCGAGTACCGCGAGTCGCTCAAGCCGCTCCTGGAGGACCTGCCTCCGCGCGAGAAGCGGATCCTGCTGCTGCGCTTCTTCGGCAACATGACCCAGTCGCAGATCGCCCAGGAGGTCGGCATCTCCCAGATGCACGTCTCCCGGCTCCTGGCCCGTACCCTGGCCCAGCTCCGGGAGAAGCTCCTGGTGGAGGAGTGACCCCCGCCGCCGTGGCGTGACCCCCGGCTCGCGGCGCGCGCACCGCACCGCGAGGGCCGCCCCGCGGACCGTACGGCCGCTACTCCGGCCCGGCCCCCCGGCCCGGTCCCCGGATGCCCAGGGCCCGGGTCGTCTCCGCGTTCACCAGCAGCACGAGCGCGGTGACCGCGACGGCCGCCAGGACGATCCCGCCCGGGATGGCCACGCTGTCGGACTGGAGCAGGTTGTACGCCACCGGCAGCGCCAGGATCTGGGTGATGACCGCGGGGCCCCGGCTCCAGCCGCGGCGCAGGAACAGCCCGCGCGCGGCGAGCAGCGGCAGCAGCGCGAGCACGAGCAGCGTGATGCCGCCGGTGACGGCCCCCTGACGGTCTCCGGCGTCGCCGGTGAATCCGAACACCAGCATGGCCACCCCGCCCACGGCCAGGGCGGCCCCCTCCAGCGCGGCCAGCGCCGCCGCGGCGGTCAGCCGCCAGGGGCGCGGTTCGGCGGTGGTGTCGTCCGGGAGGGTGGGGTTCTGCTCAGCGCTCACCCCTGAAGGGTAGCCCGCGCCCGCCGGCCCCCCGCAGCCGCGCACGGCCCCGCCGGGCGGCCACCGCGCCCGCCCGGTGCACACCGCGCCCGCCCCTTGCGGCACATGGATCCGCCCGTGCGCCCCACGTGTCCGGCATCACGCCTGAACGCCCGCGTCATCCCCGTTCCGGTCTGGGCCGGGTACCGCCCAGTAGGTAACCTGCTTCGCATGCGTGCACTTCTCGTGGTCAATCCGGCGGCAACCACCACAAGCGCACGTACGCGCGACGTCCTCATCCACGCGCTGGCGAGCGAGATGAAGCTGGAGGCGGTCACCACCGAGTACCGCGGCCACGCCCGGGACCTCGGCCGTCAGGCGGCGGAGAGCAAGGACATCGAGCTGGTCGTGGCCCTCGGCGGCGACGGCACCGTCAACGAGGTCGTGAACGGCCTGCTGCACCACGGCCCCGACCCGGCGAACCTGCCCCGGCTCGCCGTGGTCCCCGGCGGCTCGACCAACGTGTTCGCCCGCGCCCTGGGCCTGCCCAACCACGCGGTCGAGGCGACGGGTGCCCTGCTGGACGCACTGCGCGAGGGCCGGGAGCGCACGGTCGGCCTGGGCCTCGCGGCCGGCACCCCGGGCAGCGAGGACGAGGCCGCCCCCGCCCGCTGGTTCACCTTCAACGCGGGCCTCGGTTTCGACGCGGGCGTGGTCGGCCGCGTCGAGCAGCAGCGGGAACTCGGCAGACGTTCCACGCACGCCCTCTATCTGCGCCAGGCGGTCCGCCAGTTCTTCGGGGAATCGCACCGTCGTCACGGAACCATCACACTGGAGCGCCCCGGCCTCGACCCGGTGACCGATCTGGTGCTCTCCATAGTCTGTAACACCGCTCCATGGACGTATCTGGTCAATCGTCCGGTGTACGCGTCGCCTAAGGCTTCGTTCGACAAAGGGCTCGACGTGCTCGGTCTCAGCCGGATGTCGACGGCGACGGTTGCCCGGTATGCCACCCAGTTGCTCACTTCGTCCCCCGAGCGCGGACCCCACGGCAAGCACGCCGTCTCACTGCACGACCTGACCGACTTCACCTTGCATTCGAAGGCGCCGCTGCCTCTCCAGATGGACGGTGACCACCTGGGGCTGCGTACGAGCGTGACGTTCACAGGCGTACGCCGTGCACTGCGTGTGATTGTGTGAGCGGAACGGGCAAAACTCCTTCCACTCGAACGTTTAGGCCAGGATCCACCCCTTGGAAGTACGGCTGTGACCTAGTCGACACCAAGGAATCAAAAAAAACTTTCCGGAAGGGGTTGTATCCGCCGCTGAGGTTTGCGAGTCTCTACGTGGCGCTCGGGACGGCCCGCTTCATCGGCCCCGCGAAGTGCCGGAACCCCTCCTCAATCCCAAGGACCACGCCAGTCCATCTGGTGGTCGGCCCTTCACTTGTTGAGGGTTTCGTGAAAGCGTTCACATTCACAAGCAACTTGCACGTAATACCCACGGAGAGGTAGCAGCCATGGACTGGCGTCACAACGCCGTTTGCCGCGAGGAAGACCCCGAGCTCTTCTTCCCCATCGGCAACACCGGTCCTGCGCTGCTGCAGATCGAGGAAGCCAAGGCTGTCTGCCGTCGCTGCCCGGTGATCGAGCAGTGTCTGCAGTGGGCGCTCGAGTCCGGTCAGGACTCCGGCGTCTGGGGTGGTCTCAGTGAGGACGAGCGCCGTGCGATGAAGCGCCGCGCCGCTCGCAACCGGGCCCGTCAGGCCTCTGCCTGACCGTTCCACCCCGCAACAGCCTAAAGCTTGGCGGCGCGTACAGCGCGTACGCATCTCCCGCCCCCGAGCCGCAGCGCGCAGTGCCCCCGATGCGCAGCAACACAAGCTGGCAACGAGCAGTCGAGCCCCGGACCCACAGGGTCCGGGGCTTCTTGCTGTGCGCGGCTCACTTCTGCGCGCGCACCGGGATGTCGAGGATCACGCGCGTCCCCCGCTCGGGCGCCGGCACCATGTCGAAGGTGCCGCCCAACTCGCCCTCCACCAGCGTACGTACGATCTGCAGGCCGAGGTTGCCCGAGCGGTGCGGATCGAAGCCCTCGGGGAGGCCGACCCCGTCGTCCTGGACGGTGACAAGGAGGCGCGCCTCCTTCGTCGAACCGCCGCGCACGGCCGCGACCTCGACGGTGCCCGTGTCGCCCTGACGGAAGCCGTGCTCCAGGGCGTTCTGCAGCACCTCCGTGAGGACCATGGAGAGCGGGGTGGCGACCTCGGCGTCCAGGATGCCGAAGCGGCCGGTGCGCCGGCCCGCGACCGTGCCCGGTGAGATCTCGGCGACCATGGCGAGGACGCGGTCGGCGATCTCGTCGAACTCCACGCGCTCGTCCAGATTCTGGGACAGCGTCTCATGGACGATCGCGATCGACCCGACCCGTCGTACGGCCTCGTCCAGGGCCGCGCGGCCGCGCTCGGACTCGATGCGCCGGGCCTGCAGGCGCAGCAGGGCCGCGACCGTCTGGAGGTTGTTCTTGACCCGGTGGTGGATCTCCCGGATCGTCGCGTCCTTGGTGATCAATTCGCGTTCACGGCGACGCAGTTCGGTGACGTCCCGGCACAGGACCAGCGAGCCGATGCGCGCGCCCTTGGGCTTGAGCGGGATCGCGCGGAACTGGATCACGCCGTCGGCGGCCTCGATCTCGAACTCGCGGGGCGCCCAGCCGCTCGCCACCTTGGCCAGGGCCTCGTCGACCGGACCGCGGGACGGCGCGAGCTCGGCGGTGGTGCGGCCGAGGTGGTGGCCCACGAGGTCGGCGGCGAGGCCCAGGCGGTGGTAGGAGGAGAGCGCGTTCGGCGAGGCGTACTGGACGATGCCGTCGGCGTCCAGGCGGATCAGTCCGTCGCCGACGCGCGGGGCCGCGTCCATGTCCATCTGCTGGTCCGGGAAGGGGAACGCCCCGGCGGCGATCATCTGGGCGAGGTCGGAGGCGCTCTGGAGGTACGTCAGCTCCAGCCGGCTCGGCGTCCGGACGGTCAGCAGGTTGGTGTTGCGCGCGATGACGCCGAGGACGCGCCCCTCGCGTCGTACGGGAATGGACTCGACCCGGACCGGGACCTCCTCGCGCCACTCGGGGTCGCCCTCGCGCACGATGCGGCCCTCGTCCAGGGCGGCGTCCAGCAGGGGGCGGCGGCCGCGCGGGACCAGGTGGCCGACCATGTCGTCCTGGTACGAGGTCGGGCCCGTGTTGGGGCGCATCTGCGCCACCGAGACGTAGCGGGTGCCGTCCCGGGTGGGGACCCAGAGGACCAGGTCGGCGAAGGAGAGGTCGGAGAGCAACTGCCACTCCGACACCAGCAGGTGCAGCCACTCCAGGTCGGAGTCGCCGAGGCCGGTGTGCTGGCGTACGAGTTCGTTCATGGACGGCACGTGTGTGAGCGTACCTGGCGGTACGGACATGGCCGGAAGGCGCGGGTCACCGGGCGGCCCGGGGAACGGCCGTGCGTCCGGAACCGGGCTGCGAGGAGCCTCGGGAACACCCGCGGGCCGCGGCGCCTGGGAGGGACCCTCGACCCTCCCGGCACCGCAGCCCGGAGCAGCAACGGCCGTGGGGTGTGCGGTCCCGGTCGGCCGAAGGCGAGGAGCCGGAGCAGTCAGGGCAGAGAGCGCCGTCTCCTCGGTCCGCCCTCCTGTGCGGGGAGGACGGAGGTCAGCGGTTCGCATGCCGGTCGTTCACATGCCTTGCCCCCGCATTGTGGACTGGACCAGCTCGAGGTGTCCATGCGTCGGAGCGTTTCTGTTAGATTGGTCTAAACCACATCGACCCCACAGTGACCCCCGGATCGACCACAGATCGGCAGGCCCAGCGTGGAAGTTGTCATCGTCCCGGACGCCAGGGCGGGCGGCGAGATCGTCGCCGAGGCCATCGCGCGGCTGCTCCGGCGCACCCCGGACGCCCTGCTCGGCGTGGCCACCGGCTCGACCCCGCTGCCCGTCTACGAGGCGCTGGCGGCGCGCGCGGGAGCGGGCGCGGTGGACGTCTCGCGCGCGCGGATCGCCCAGCTCGACGAGTACGTGGGGCTGCCGGCCGAGCATCCCCAGTCGTACCGTTCCGTGCTCCGCCGGGAGGTGCTCGAACCGCTCGGCATCGGCATGGACGCGTTCCTGGGGCCGGACGGCACCGCGGAGGACGTGCAGGCCGCCTGCGAGGCGTACGACAAGGCGCTGGCCGACGCCGGGAGCGTGGACCTCCAGCTGCTGGGGATCGGGACCGACGGGCACATCGGGTTCAACGAGCCGTGTTCCTCGCTCGCCTCGCGCACCCGCATCAAGACGCTGACCGAGCAGACCCGTGTCGACAACGCGCGGTTCTTCGGCGGGGACATCGGGCAGGTGCCGCACCACGTGATCACCCAGGGGATCGGGACGATCCTGGAGGCGCGGCACCTGGTGCTGCTCGCGACGGGCGAGGGCAAGGCCGAGGCGGTGGCGGCGACCGTGGAGGGGCCCGTCGCCGCGGTGTGCCCGGCCTCGGCGCTGCAACTGCACCCGCACGCCACGGTCGTCGTGGACGAGGCCGCCGCGTCCGAACTGAAGCTGGCGGACTACTTCCGGCACGCGTACGCGGGCAAGCCGGAGTGGCAGGGGATCTAGCGTTGCGGGAGCCGGGTGCCGGTGGCCTTCGGAAGCCACCGGCACCCGGCTCCTCCGCGTTCACGCGTCCACGACGACCTCCGCCGCCGCGCGGCCGCACACCCGCGCCGCGCCGTGGGTCGCGACGTGGAGGGCGCCCCGGGGCGGGGCCTGGGGGACGCCCATCTCGACCACGATCGTGTCGGGGCGGGCCGCGAGGAGGGTGTCGAGGGCGGCGCCCATCCAGGGGTGGCGGTGCTCGTCACGGACCACGGCCACGATGCGGCGCCCGTCCGCGGCGGCCAGGGCCGCGGCGCCCGCGTCCTGGCCCGTGAAGCTCGCCGTGGCGGTGCCGGGCAGCAGCCGGGCCAGTTCCGCGGCGACGCCCCACGGGGTCTCGTCGCCGACGGCGATGTTCGCGACCGGGGTGAGGGCGGCGACGAAGGGGGGCGCGGTCAGGGGCCCGGGTCCCGGGGAGCGCGTCACGGTGAGGGCGCGGCGGGCGGCGACGAGGCCGATGTCCGACGGTTCCCCGCCACGGTCGGCGGCGGAGTGCCGAGCGGGCGCCGTCCACGCCGCGAGGTCCCGTACGCGGGCCGCCGCGTCGGCCAGACGCTCCTCGGGCAGCTCACCCGCGCGCACGGCCGCGACCAGGGCGTCCCGCAGGCGCCGTACGGTCTCGTCGTCGGCCAGGCCGCCGCCCACGCAGATGGCGTCCGCGCCCGCGGCGATCGCGAGGACGCTGCCCCGTTCGATGCCGTACGTGCCGGCGATGGCCCGCATCTCCATGCCGTCGGTGACGATCAGGCCGTCGTAGCCGAGTTCCTCGCGGAGGAGGCCGGTGAGGACGCGGGGGGAGAGCGTGGCCGGGTGGTCCGGGTCGAGGGCCGGGACCAGGATGTGGGCGCTCATCACGGCTTTCGTGCCGGCGGCGATCGCGGCCCGGAAGGGCGCCAGTTCGCGGGCCTGGAGCAGCGGCAGGGGTGCGTCGATGCGGGGCAGTGCCAGGTGGGAGTCGACCGCCGTGTCGCCGTGCCCGGGGAAGTGCTTGGCGCAGGCGGCGACGCCGGCCGCCTGGAGCCCCGAGACGTACGCGGCCGTGTGCCGGGCGACGAGGTCCGGGTCGGCGCCGAAGGAACGGACGCCGATCACGGGGTTGGCGGGATCGGAGTTGACGTCCGCGGAGGGCGCCCAGTTGAAGTCGACCCCGCACTCCGCGAGGCGGCGGCCCAGCTCGTACGCCACCTCGCGGGTGAGGTCCACGTCGTCCACGGCGCCGAGGGCGTGGTTGCCCGGGAAGGAGGAGCCGGTGCGCACCTCCAGGCGGGTCACGTCGCCGCCCTCCTCGTCGATGGCGACCAGGACGTCCTCGCGTTCGGCGCGCAGCCGGGCGGTCAGGGCGGCGAGCTGCTCGGGCGAGGCGACGTTGCGGCCGAACAGGCCGACCGAGGCGAGGCCCTCGCCCAGGCGGCGCAGCAGCCAGTCGGGGGCGGTGGTGCCCGGGAAGCCGGGCTGGAGCACGGTGAGGGCGTCGCGCGTCAGGGTGTCCGTGATGCGGGCACTGGTCGTCATGAGCGCGTCATCCCTTCACGGCGCCCGCGGTGAGACCCGCGGCCATCTTGCGCTGGACGAGGAGGAACAGGATCACGATCGGCACGGCCATCATGGTGGAGCCGGCCATCATGGGGGCGTACTCGGTGCCGTGCTTGGTGGTGAAGTTGCCGAGCCAGACGGTGGCGGTCTGGTTCTGCTGGCTCATCAGCATCAGCGCGTACAGGTACTCGTTCCACGCCTGGATGAAGGCGTACACCGAGGTGGCCACCATGCCGGGGGCGAGCAGCGGGAACACCACGCGGACGAAGGCGCCGGTGCGGGAGCAGCCGTCCACCATGGCCGCCTCCTCCAGCTCCTTCGGGATGTTGACGATGAAGCCGCGCAGCGTCCACACGGTGAAGGGGAGGATGAAGGTCAGGTACGTGATGATCAGGCCCGTCAGCCGGTCGTACTGGCCCAGGTCGTTGAGGAGCAGGAAGACCGGGATGATCATGGCGACGAGCGGGACCATCTGCACCGCGAGGATGCCCACGATGACCACCTTGCGGCCGCGGAAGGCGAAGCGCGAGATGGCGAGGGCGGCCAGCGTGCCGACGATCATGCCGACCACGACGACCGCGAGGGACACGGTCAGGCTGCGGCCCACCGGGCCCCAGAAGTCGGAGATGTCCAGCGCCCGGCTGAAGTTGGAGAGCGTGAGGCCGGTCGGCAGCAGGCTCGGGTCGGGGTCGATGGCGTCCGCGGCCGGCTTGAACGCCGTGTTCAGCATCCAGTAGACGGGGAAGCCCGCGGTGAGGAAGACGAGCAGGCCGAGCAGGTTCCAGCCCAGTTTCGACTTCCCGTTCGGCTTCCGGCGGGCGGGAGCCTGGGTGGCGCTCACGCCGCTCACGCTGCTCATTCGACCTCTCCGATCTTCAGCATCTGGCGCATGTAGACGGCGACCACGCCGAGCAGCAGCACCACGGTGAGCAGGGCGATCGCCGAGCCCTGGGCGTAGTCGTTGACGACGAACGCCTTGTCGTACGAGTAGGTGGTGAGCAGCTGGAACTCGGCCTCGGGGTGGCCGTTGCGCATCACGAACACCTGCGGGAAGACGCCCATGTCCCAGATGACGGAGAGGGTCGTCAGCATCACGATGATCGGCTTGAGGATCGGCAGGGTGACGTAGCGGAACACGCCCCACGCGCCCGCGCCGTCCAGCCGGGCCGCCTCCACCATCTCCTTGGGCACCTGGGTGAGGCCCGCGCTGAGCGTGATGACCACGAAGGGCACCGCGCCCCAGACCACGAGCAGCATGATGACGGCGAGGCCCTGGGGACCGCTGGCGAACCAGTTGTGGCCGATCATCTCGACCCCGGGCAACTTGCTGAGCAGCGCGTTGAGGATGCCGTAGTCCGCGTCGAACAGCCACTTGAAGACGGTGGTGGCCACGATGATCGGCATGCCCCAGCTGGCCACCAGCGCGATGTTGATCAAGATCTTCATCCAGCCGGACACCCGCTGGAGCAGCAGGGCGATCAGCATGCCCGCCACCATGGTGAAGACGACGCACCCGGCGGCGAAGACCACGGTCCGCAGGACGACCGCCCAGAACTCGCCGTCGCCCAGCACCTCCGTGAAGTTCTCGAGGCCGACGAACTCGGCGGGCAGGAAGCCCCACAACTGGGACTGTCCGAACTCCTGGAAGGAGAGGGTGACCAGCCGGGCGAGCGGATAGCCGAGGACCAGCACGAGGACGAGCAGGCAGGGCGCGAGCAGCCCCCAGGGCACGGCGGCCCCGCCCCTGCTCCGCCGGGAGCGGGCCGGCTCCTTCGCGGCCGGTGGTGGTTGCGGCGCCTGCCGCACGGGCGGCACCTTGGCGGGGGTGGTCGTGTCTGCGGCACTCATCGCGTGCTCCTCAGCGGTCCCTCAGGTCGTACGGGTCGTACGGGAAGCAGCCCCCGCTGCCCGGTGGCGCGTCCCGGAGGCGTACGGGTCGTACGGGACGCGGGGGGTCGTACGGAGGCAGGGCCCCGCCCCCCGCGGGCGCCCGGGAGGTCATGTCCGGGAGCCCGGCCGGGGCCCTGCGTCCCGGTCACTTGGTGTTGATGACCTTGTCGATCGCGGCGTCCGCCTCCTTCGCGGCGGCCTCGACCGACTTCTTGCCGGTGCCGATGTCCTGCAGCATCGTCTGCAGGACCTGGGCCTTCTCGACCTGGCCCCAGCCCGGCGCCATGGGCACGAACCAGCTGGACTCGGCCGCGGTGGCCGGGACCGCGGTGGCCGGGTCGTCCTTCAGCGTGGCGAGGTCGGTCTTGTTGTTGGGCAGGTTGCCCTTCTCCATCAGGCCCTGCTGGCCCTTCGCGCCGGTGAAGGCGTTGATCCACTCGGCGGCGAGGTCCTGCGCGTCGGACTTGACCGGGACGGCGAGGTCGGAGCCGCCGAGGAAGACCGGCATGTTCTCGCCGGACGGGCCGGGCATCACGAAGTTCTCGATGTTCTTCGCGAGGTCGCCGGTCTTGTCGTTCTCCGGGGTGGCGGCGGTGGCGCCCTCCCAGGCGGCGGCGAAGATCATGCCGGCGTTGCCCTGGCCGTAGACGATGGGGCGGTCGGCCTCGTCCTTGGTCTTGTCGCCGTTCATGTAGGAGTCGAGGACCTTCTTGTACTCCTCGAGGCCTGCGAGGGACTCGGGCGAGGAGAGGTCGGCCTTCCACTGGCCGCCCTCCTCCTTCGCGATGGCGCCGCCGGCGTCGTAGACGAAGGACATGGCCGCGTACCAGTCGCGGCTGGGCTGGTACCAGGCGCTGAACTGGTCGCCCTGCTTCTTCTGGATCTTGTCGAGGGCGGCGGTGAGCTCCTCGTACGTCGTGGGCGCCTCCTTCACCCCGGCCGCCTCCGCCACGTCGGTGCGCCAGTTGGCGACGCGGCCGCCCGCGTAGTACGGGACGCCGTACGTCTTGCCCTCGTAGGTCACCGAGTCCTTGAGGCCGTCGAGCCAGGCGTCGGAGTTGTCGAACTTCGCGGGGTCCAGGGGGGCGAAGGCACCCTTGACCATGTAGCCGAGCATCTCGGAGTTGCCCATCTCGACCACGTCGGGGGTCTTGTCGGTGGCGAGGACGGCGTCGAGCTTGGTGTTCTTGTCGGGCCAGCCGTAGTACTCGTGCTTGACGGTGAGGCCGGGGTGTTCCTTCTTCACCGCGTCGTCGGCGGCCTTCACCAGCTCGGGCCAGTTGTTCTGGGCGTCGACCGTGAGCCAGACCGTCAGCTCGTCGGCGTCCGCGCCCCCGGAACCACCGGACCCCTCGCCCCCGCACGCCGCGAGGGAGACCATCATGCCCGCGATACCGATCGCGGCTGCCAGCTTGCGCTTCACGCCACCCTCCTCAGGGATGCAACGAACCCCCCTGCCCACCGCGGTGACCGAACGTCTGGCGCTGCCCGTGGGGCCGGGACCTGGACCAATGGTGTAGACCAGTACGGGGAGCTTGGCCCAGACCAAAAGTCGTGTCAAGGGTGTTCGAGGGCGGCCGACCGTCCGTTACGGGACCTATATATGCAGGGACCTTTATGTAAGGAGCCGGCGGAAACAGCAGGTCCGGAGGCGGGCGTTCAGGTGGACCACTCCCGCGCGGTGGACTAGACCAACAAGGGGCGCGAAGGTATACAGAGGGGATCACGGAGGAGGCGAGGGGACCCTCGCACATGAAGCCGTGCCACGATGTGAGCCGAGCCGACCGTCCGTCGTTCGCGTCGGCACACGGAGCCGGGAAGGCGGAGCATGAGCACCGACGTCAGCAGCGCGGAGAACGAGAGCGGGGTACCTGTCCGCACCGCGCGCGTGCCGAAGTACTACCGCCTGAAGAAGCACCTGCTCGACATCACGGAGACGCTCCCCCCGGGCACCCCGGTGCCGCCGGAGCGCACCCTCGCCGCCGAGTTCGACACCTCGCGCACGACCGTCCGGCAGGCCCTGCAGGAGCTGGTCGTCGAGGGCCGCCTCGAGCGCATCCAGGGCAAGGGCACGTTCGTGGCCAAGCCCAAGGTCTCCCAGGCCCTGCAGCTCACCTCGTACACCGAGGACATGCGCGCCCAGGGCCTCGAACCCACCTCGCAGCTGCTCGACATCGGGTACGTCACCGCCGACGACACCCTCGCCGGGCTGCTCGACATCGCCGCCGGCAGCCGGGTGCTGCGCATCGAGCGGCTGCGCATGGCGAACGGCGAGCCGATGGCCATAGAGACCACCCACCTCTCCGCCAAGCGCTTCCCGGCGCTGCGCAGGTCACTGGTGAAGTACACGTCCCTCTACACCGCGCTGGCCGAGGTGTACGACGTCCATCTCGCCGAGGCCGAGGAGACCATCGAGACCTCGCTGGCCACCCCGCGCGAGGCCGGCCTGCTCGGCACCGACGTGGGCCTGCCCATGCTGATGCTCTCCCGCCACTCCCTGGACAAGGAGGGCAAACCGGTGGAGTGGGTGCGATCGGTCTACCGCGGGGACCGGTACAAGTTCGTGGCCAGGCTGAAGCGGCCGGTGGAGTAGGGGGCGGACGAACCGTACGGCCGGGCGCCCGGCGCACGCCGACTCGTGTTCGCGGTGTAGCGCGCCTCCGCGTCCCGCACTACGGTCCTCCCGTCATCGCATGGACGGAAGGGACCACCCGTTGCGCACCGCGAACGCTCAGAACAGTCCCCGCACGAGCCGCGCCAACCCGCGGAGCGTCATCGTCTGGACCATTGTCGCCCTGATCGGCGCGACCGGCTGGGCCGTGCTCGCCCTCGCCCGCGGCGAGGAGGTGTCCGCCGCCTGGATGGTCGCGGCGGCGCTCGGCTCGTACGCCATCGGCTACCGCTTCTACGCGAAGTCCATCCAGTACAAGGTGCTCAAGGCCGACCGGAACCGGGCCACCCCGGCCGAGCGGCTGGACAACGGCATCGACTTCCACCCCACCGACCGCCGGGTGCTGCTCGGCCACCACTTCGCGGCGATCGCGGGCGCGGGCCCCCTCGTCGGACCGGTGCTCGCCGCGCAGATGGGATATCTGCCCGGCACCATCTGGATCGTCGCCGGCGTCATCTTCGCGGGCGCCGTGCAGGACATGGTGGTGCTGTTCTTCTCCACCCGCCGCGACGGCCGCTCGCTCGGGCAGATGGCCCGCGAGGAGATCGGCCCGGTGGGCGGCGCGGCCGCGCTGATCGCCGCCTTCGCCATCATGATCATCCTGCTCGGCGTGCTGGCGCTGGTCGTCGTCAACGCGCTCGCGGAGTCGCCCTGGGGCACCTTCTCCATCGCGATGACCGTCCCGATCGCCCTCTTCATGGGCTTCTACCTGCGGGTGCTCAGGCCGGGCCGGGTCACCGAGGTCTCGCTCATCGGTGTCGCCCTGCTGCTGTTCGCGCTGGTCTCGGGCAGATGGGTCGCCCAGTCCTCCTGGGCCGACGCCTTCACCCTCGCCCCCTCCACGCTGGTGATCTGGCTGGTGGCGTACGGGTTCATCGCCTCCATCCTGCCGGTGTGGATGCTGCTCGCGCCCCGGGACTACCTGTCCACCTTCATGAAGATCGGCACGATCGCCATGCTCGCGCTCGGCGTGGTGTTCACCCTGCCGACGCTGAAGATGCCCGCGGTCACCGACTTCGCCACCCGGGGGGACGGCCCGGTGTTCGCGGGCTCGCTCTTCCCGTTCGTCTTCATCACCATCGCGTGCGGCGCGCTCTCCGGGTTCCACGCGCTGATCTCCAGCGGTACGACACCGAAGATGATCCAGAAGGAGACCCAGGTCAGGCTGATCGGTTACGGCTCCATGCTGATGGAGTCGGCCGTGGCCGTGATGGCGCTGATAGCGGCCTCGGTGATCGACCCGGGCCTGTACTTCGCGATGAACGCGCCCGCCGGCGTCATCGGCGACACCGTGCAGAACGCCTCGCAGGTGGTGACGGGCTGGGGTTACTCCATCTCGCCGGAGGCCCTCGCCGAGGCGGCGCGGCAGGTCGAGGAGGCGTCCCTGCTCTCCCGCACCGGTGGCGCGCCCACCCTCGCGGTCGGCGTCTCGGAGATCTTCGCCCAGGTCACGGGCGACGGGATGCGCTCCTTCTGGTACCACTTCGCGATCATGTTCGAGGCACTGTTCATCCTCACCGCGCTCGACGCGGGCACCCGCGTGGGCCGCTTCATGCTCCAGGACACCCTCGGCAACGTCTACAAGCCGTTCCGCAACATCAGCTGGAAGCCGGGGCTCATCATCACCAGCGGCATCGTCTGCGCGCTCTGGGGCTACTTCCTGTGGGTGGGCGTCCATGAGCCGCTCGGCGGGATCAACCAGCTCTTCCCGGTCTTCGGCATCTCCAACCAGCTCCTCGCGGCGGTCGCGCTGACCGTGTGCACCACACTGCTGGTGAAGTCCGGGCGCCTGAAGTGGGCCTGGATCACGGGTGTTCCGCTCGCCTGGGACGCGACGGTGACGCTCACCGCCAGCTGGCAGAAGGTGTTCTCCAGCGACCCGCGCGTGGGCTTCTTCAAACAGCGGCAGGTCTATCAGGACGCCATCGACCGGGGCGAGGTGATCGCACCCGCGAAGACCATGGACGACATGCAGACCGTCGTCACCAACTCCACGGTGGACGGCGTCCTGACGGCCGTCCTGGCGCTGCTGATCGTCGTCGTGATGGCCGACGCGACCCGCGTGTGCGTACGCCATGTGCGCCGGCCGGCCCTGTCCACGCTGAGCGAGGCCCCGTACGTGAAGTCGGAACTGGACGCCCCGGCGGGGCTGCTCGCCACCCGCGAGGAGAAGGAACGGATGGAGGCGGAGCGGAATGCGGTCGGTGCTGGTCAGGGCGGCTGAGGGAGTGCGCTGGTACGTGCGGGAGCTGACCGGCGAGTCGGCGTACGACCGCTACGTGGCCCATGTGCGCACCCACGATCCGGACGCGACCGTGCCGTCCCGCCGGGAGTTCGAACGCGCGCGGACCGACCGGCAGGACACGGACCCGCGCCAGGGGTTCCGCTGCTGCTGACGGGCGGTTGCTGACGGGCGGTTGCTGACGAGCGGCCCCGGAAACCGCGGGCCGATGTCGTACCCCTGCGGCACACTGCGGCCATGGACATCACCATCAGGCCGGCCGTGCCGGAGGAGTACGGCACCCTCGGCGGGATCACCGCGTGGGCGTACCTCCGGGACGGGCTCCTCGACTTCGGCAAGGACGACGCCTACCTCGGTGTACTGCGCGACGTGGCGGGGCGGGCCGCCGCGGCCGAGGTGTCCGTCGCCGTCGGGGACGGCCGGGTGCTCGGCGGGGTGACCTTCGTGCCGACCGGCGGCCCCCTGGCCGACATCGCCCGGTCCGGCGAGGCCGAGATACGCATGCTCGCGGTGGCCGCCGAGGCACGCGGCCGGGGCGCCGGCGAGGCGCTCGTCCGCCGGTGCGTCGACCGCGCGCGGGCCACGCCCGGCTGCGTCCGCGTGGTGCTGTCCACCCAGCGGACCATGCGCGCCGCCCACCGCCTCTACGAGCGCATCGGCTTCACCCGCACCCCGGAGCGCGACTGGAACCCGCTCCCGGACGTCGACGACATCATGCTGATCACCTATCAGCTCACCCTCTGACACTCTCCGCAAAACTCCTCGCGACGGCCCGCGACACAACATATGGGGCCGCTTGCTCAGCCGGGCACCACATGTATGCTCGTGCTCGCTGTCGACGCAGGGGAATCCGGTGCGAATCCGGAACTGTCCCGCAACGGTGTACTTGTGCGTGTTCGTCCCACCGAGCGCGCGCTCGTCCAGTCCGAGTACCTGCCGACGGCGCGCCCGGCCGTCCGGCCCGGGCGCGATGACGTCCGGGCCTCGCGGATTGGGCCGGTGGACGCGCCGCGCACTGCCTCCCCGCACGTGCCCGTGTGCCTCCGCTCGCTCCGCCAGGCCCCCAGCCGAGCGAGAGAGAGCCCCACGTGACCGTCGCGCCACCCGACCCGGCCTCCGTCACCGCACCGGAAGCCGACGCTCCCGGTACCGCGCTGCTGCGCACCCTGACCGAGCTCACCGCCGACCTCCCGGACACCGACCCCGGCCGGGTCGCCGCCGCCGCGCTGCGCGGCCGGTCCGCGCACGCGGACGAGGCGGAGCTGCGGGAGCTGGCCACGGAGGCGGCGGCGGGGCTCATCTCCGAGGACCCCGCGTACTCACGGCTGGCCGCCCGCCTGCTGACGATCGGCATCGCCGCCGAGGCCGCCTCCCAGGGTGTGCGCTCCTTCTCCCGGTCGGTCGCCACCGGTCATCGCGAGGGCCTGGTCGCGGACCGCACCGCCGCGTTCGTGAGCCGGCACGCGGCCCGTCTCGACGCGCTGGTCGACACCGCCGTCGCCGAGGGCGCCGACCGGCGCTTCGGCTACTTCGGCCTGCGCACGCTGCACAGCCGCTACCTGCTCCGCCACCCGCTCACCCGGCAGGTGATCGAGACCCCGCAGCACTTCCTGCTGCGCGTCGCCGCCGGTCTCGCCGAGGACGAGACCGTCGAGGCCGTCGACGACGTGGCCGCCCTGTACGGCCTGATGAGCCGCCTGGAGTACCTCCCCTCCTCCCCCACCCTCTTCAACTCGGGCACCCGGCACCCCCAGATGTCGTCCTGCTACCTCCTCGACTCCCCCAAGGACGAGCTGGACTCCCTCTACGAGCGCTACCTCCAGGTGGCGCGCCTCTCGAAGCACGCGGGCGGCATCGGGCTCGCGTACTCCCGCGTGCGCTCCCGGGGCGCGCTGATCCGGGGCACGAACGGGCACTCCAACGGCATCGTCCCGTTCCTGAAGACGCTGGACGCCTCGGTCGCCGCGGTGAACCAGGGCGGGCGGCGCAAGGGCGCGGCCGCGGTGTACC
Organism: Streptomyces sp. CRN 30; assembly: GCF_034105845.1. NCBI lineage: Bacteria > Bacillati > Actinomycetota > Actinomycetes > Kitasatosporales > Streptomycetaceae > Streptomyces > Streptomyces sp. CRN 30. The sequence goes on from NZ_JAVRHI010000377.1 coordinate 40,025, forward strand.
TGGAGACCTGGCACGCCGACATCGAGGAGTTCCTGGAGCTGCGGGACAACACCGGTGAGGACGCGCGGCGCACCCACAACCTGAACCTCGCGCACTGGATCCCGGACGAGTTCATGCGCCGGGTGGACGCCGACGCGCCCTGGTCGCTGTTCTCCCCGTCCGACGTGCCCGAGCTGGTGGACCTGTGGGGCGCGGAGTTCGACGCGGCCTACCGGGCGGCGGAGGCGAAGGGTCTGGCACGGAGGACCCTTCCCGCCCGTGAGCTGTACGGCCGCATGATGCGCACCCTCGCCCAGACCGGCAACGGCTGGATGACCTTCAAGGACACCGCGAACCGCACCGCCAACCAGACGGCCGAGCCGGGCCACGTCGTCCACTCCTCGAACCTGTGCACCGAGATCCTGGAGGTGACGGACGACGGGGAGACCGCGGTCTGCAACCTCGGGTCGGTCAACCTCGGCGCCTTCGTCGACCCGGAGGCGGGTGGGGCGGGCGAGCTGGACTGGGAGCGGCTGGACGCCACGGTCCGCACGGCCGTGACCTTCCTCGACCGTGTCGTGGACGTCAACTACTACCCCACCGAACAGGCGGCCCGTTCGAACGCCCGCTGGCGGCCGGTCGGCCTGGGGGTGATGGGTCTCCAGGACGTGTTCTTCCGGCTCCGGCTGCCGTTCGACTCCCCCGAGGCCCGGGCACTGTCGACCCGCATCGCCGAGCGGATCATGCTCGCCGCGTACGAGGTCTCCGCCGGCCTCGCGGAGCGGCACGGTCCGCTGCCCGCCTGGGAGCAGACCCGTACGGCCCGGGGCGTGCTGCACCCCGACCACTACGACGTGGACCTCGCCTGGCCGGAGCGCTGGGCGGCCCTGCGCGAGCGCGTCGCCGCGACCGGGCTGCGCAACTCCCTGCTCCTGGCGATCGCGCCGACGGCCACCATCGCCTCGATCGCCGGTGTGTACGAGTGCATCGAGCCGCAGGTCTCCAACCTCTTCAAGCGCGAGACGCTGTCGGGCGAGTTCCTCCAGGTCAACTCGTACCTGGTGGAGGACCTGAAGCGGCTCGGCGTGTGGGACGCCCGCACCCGGGAGGCGCTGCGCGAGGCGAGCGGCTCGGTGCAGGACTGCTCCTGGATCCCCGCCGACGTACGGGCCCTCTACCGCACCGCGTGGGAGATCCCGCAGCGCGGCCTGATCGACATGGCGGCCGCCCGGACCCCGTTCCTGGACCAGTCGCAGTCGCTCAACCTCTTCATGGAGACGCCGACCATCGGCAAGCTCTCCTCGATGTACGCGTACGCCTGGAAGTCGGGCCTGAAGACGACGTACTACCTGCGTTCGCGCCCGGCGACCCGCATCGCCCGCGCCGCACGGGCGCAGGCCACCGTCCCCGCACAACAGACGGCCGGGGCCGACCCCGAAGCCGTCGCCTGCTCCCTCGAGAACCCCGAGACCTGCGAGGCCTGCCAGTGACGACCACCCGTAACACCAACCTGCTCGACCCCGGTTTCGAGCTCACCCTCCGCCCCATGCGCTACCCCGACTTCTACGAGCGCTACCGGGACGCCATCAAGAACACCTGGACCGTGGAGGAGGTCGACCTCCACTCCGACGTCGCCGACCTCGCCAGGCTCAGCCCGGCGGAGCAGCACCTCATCGGCCGGCTGGTCGCCTTCTTCGCGACCGGTGACTCGATCGTGGCGAACAACCTGGTGCTCACCCTCTACAAGCACATCAACTCCCCCGAGGCGCGCCTGTACCTGTCGCGGCAGCTGTTCGAGGAGGCCGTGCACGTCCAGTTCTACCTGACGCTCCTGGACACCTACCTGCCTGATCCGGAGGACCGCGCGGCGGCCTTCGCGGCCGTGGAGAACATCCCCTCCATCCGCGAGAAGGCCGAGTTCTGCTTCAAGTGGATCGACTCGGTGGAGGAGATCGACCGGCTGGAGTCGAAGGCCGACCGGCGCCGCTTCCTGCTCAACCTGATCTGCTTCGCCGCCTGCATCGAGGGCCTGTTCTTCTACGGCGCCTTCGCCTACGTCTACTGGCTGCGCAGCCGGGGCCTGCTGCACGGTCTGGCCACCGGCACCAACTGGGTGTTCCGCGACGAGACGATGCACATGTCCTTCGCGTTCGACGTGGTGGACACCGTCCGCAAGGAGGAGCCGGACCTCTTCGACGACGAGCTGCGCCGGCAGGTGACGGACATGCTGCGGGAGGCCGTCGAGGCCGAGCTGCAGTTCGCGCGCGACCTGTGCGGTGACGGCCTCCCGGGGATGAACACCGAGTCGATGCGCCAGTACCTGGAGTGCGTCGCCGACCAGCGGCTGACCCGCCTCGGCTTCGCGCCCGTGTACGGCTCGGAGAACCCCTTCTCCTTCATGGAGCTTCAGGGCGTGCAGGAGCTGACCAACTTCTTCGAGCGGCGCCCCTCCGCGTACCAGGTGGCGGTGGAGGGTTCGGTCGGCTTCGACGAGGACTTCTGACTCTCCCTCTGCCGGTCGTCCCTCCGCCGTCCCTGCTCGGCCTCCCTCAGCTGACGGTCGATGCGCAGCTCGCGCACGATGCCGGTCAGCGCGGGGAGGACGAGCAGGGCCAGGAGACCGAGGACGGCCAGCATTCCGACGAGTGCTTGCGTGTGTGCCGTATCCATGGACACCACTCTCGCGCCGGACGCTCCTTACCGTCAGTGGCAGAACTGCCACACCCCCTCGATTTACTGCCAGCCCTGCGCGACACTGGCGGCATGCTGCGGAACGTGGCCGTCGTACTGCTCGACGGAGTGCACCCCTTCGAACTGGGCGTGGTCTGCGAGGTGTTCGGGATCGACCGGAGCGACGAGGGGCTGCCCGTGTACGACTTCGCGGTGGTCTCCGCGGAGGGCCCCACGCTCACCACGCACGCCGGGTTCACCATCTCCACGCCGTACGGCCTGGAGCGGCTCGACGAGGCGGACCTGATCGCCGTGCCGGCCGGTGAGAGTTACCTGGGGCGGGACTTCCCGCCCGCGCTGCTCAACGCGCTGCGCCGGGCCGTGGACCGGGGCGCGCGGGTGCTGAGCGTCTGCTCCGGGGTCTTCCTGCTGGGCGCGGCCGGACTGCTGGACGGCCGGCGGTGCGCCACGCACTGGCGGCACGCCGACGAGCTGGCCCTGCAGTACCCGCGCGCGGCCGTCGAGGCGGACGTGCTGTACGTGGACGAGGACCCGGTCATCACCTCGGCCGGCACCGCCGCCGGCATCGACGCCTGTCTGCACATCGTCCGCAAGGAGCAGGGCACCGAGGTCGCCAACGCCATCGCCCGCCGCATGGTGGTGCCCCCGCACCGGGACGGCGGCCAGGCCCAGTACGTCGAACGGCCGCTGCCCCGCTCGCGGTGCGACACGGTCGGCGAGGTGCTGGTGTGGATGGAGGAACACCTCGATGCGGAGGTGACCGTCGAACAGCTCGCCGACCGCGCCCACATGTCCCCGCGCACCTTCGCCCGCCGCTTCCAGCAGGAGACGGGCACCACGCCCTACCGCTGGATCCTGCGCCAGCGCGTGCTGGCCGCCCAGCGCCTGCTGGAGGCCACGGACGAGACGATGGACGCGATCGCGGGCCGCACCGGCTTCGGTACGGCGGCCGTGCTGCGCCACCACTTCGTACGGACGCTGGGGACCACCCCGTACATGTACCGGCGCACGTTCAGGGGCCCCGAGGCCGCCTGAACGCGCGCGCCGGCACCGGGCGCCGTCACCTCACCGGCGTCACCTGGGGACCGCCCGCACCAGCAGCCGCCGCGGGCGGAGCGTGATGCCCACCCGGGGCGTGGCGTTCGAGCCGGGCGCCTGCTCCAGCCGCCAGCGCCGCGCCACGGCCGCCGTGACCAGGGTGAGCAGCGCCATGGAGAAGTGGTCACCCGGGCACTTCCGGTTGCCCACGCCGAACGGCCTCATCGCGTACTTGGGCACGGCCCTGACCCGTTCCGGGAGCCAGCGGTCGGGGTCGAACTCCAGGTGCCGCTCGTACGACCGCGGGTCGCGCTGGATCGCGTACGGGCTGTACATGATGTCCGCGCCGGCCGGGATGCGGTACCCGCCGAGGTCGGTCTCCGCGACCGCCCGGCGCGCGAGGATCCAGACGACGGGGCGCAGCCGCATCGCCTCGACGACGACGTTGTTCGTGTGGGACAGCCGGTGGACGTCCGCGAAGGTGACGGGCCGGTCCCCCACGACGGACTCCACCTCCGCGCACACCGCGTCGGCGTGCCCGGGGTGCTCGGTGAGGACCTGGAGCAGCCACATGACGGTCGTGCCCACGGTCTCGCCGCCGGGGGTGAGGAAGGCGACGACCTGGTCGTGGATCTCCTGCTCCCCGATGGGGGCGCCGTTCCCGTCCTCGGCCTCCAGCAGGGCGGTCAGCAGGTCGTCCGGCCGGCGGCCGGAGGCCCGGCGTTCGGCGACGATCTCGTCGACGAGGCGGTGCAGGTCGGCCAGCGCGCGGTTGAACCGGCGGTTGGCCGGGAGCGGCAGCCGGTAGAGCGGCCCGGCCGGGATCACCATGCGCCGGTACATCCCGCGGAACACGGTGGCGAGCGCGGCGCACAGCCGCTCGGCCCGCTCGTCCATGTACTCGCCGCGCAGCAGGCAGCGGGCCGCGATGCGCACCGCCACGCGGAACGACTCGGCGGTGCAGTCGAAGGGCTCTCCCGACGCCATGCGCGCGGCGAAGTCCCGTGCCTCCTCCTCCATGACCGGCCCGTAGGCGGGGATGGCGTCGAGCCGGAAGGCGGGCTGGACGGTGCGCCGCTGGCGGCGGTGGAGCGGCCCGTTGGCGGTGGCCACGCCCTCCCCGCCGAGCAGGCCCTCGAGGGACTCCCACAACGGGCCGGCGACGTGGAAGTCGGGGTTCAGCGCCAGCGCGCCGGTGAGCTGTGGGGTGGTGACGGCGTACACGGTCTTCGGCCCGAACCTGAGCCGGACCACGTCGCCCTCGTCGCGCAGCCGGGCGAGGAAGCCCAGTGGGTCCCGCACGAGCTTCCCGCCGTGGCCGAGGCCCGGGACGGCGCCCGGGGCGAGGGGCGGTTCGATCGGTTCCGGGCCCGTCGGGGACGCGGGGTGCGCGGGCTTCACGGATTCGACGGTCATTTCTCACCTGCCGCTTCGTTGGTGACGTACGGGGGTGTGGACCGGTCGTCCCAGCTGTCGACCATGTACCGGCCCGACTCGTGGTGGAACCAGTAGACGGAGCTGAACCAGTTGCGCATGTTGCCGACGCAGGCCCGCACGGCGGCGCCCAGCTGTTTGCCCCGCTGGGTGCCGTCGTTGAGGCAGTCGGCGAGCCGGACGGCGTCCCGCTCGGCGTCGAGGAACGCGGTGACGCATTTCTCGACGCGCCGCCGGACGTCGTCATTCGCCTCTCTCGGGGTCATTCCCCGGTGGTGGATGAGGCTGATGCCGAGATTGTGCACCTCGGCGCCCGCGAGTTCCTTCGGGAAGGAACACAGATCGTTGTACCAGGCGGCGAATTCCTGGCTGAGCAGGGCGGCCCGCCGGTATGCGGGGTGTTTCCGTACGACGGTGGGGAGTTCCCGTCCGGCGCTGGGTTCCAGCAGGTCCGTCCATATCCAGTGGGCGAACGTGAGCCGGCGCAGTTCGAGGTAGTCCTCGACCGTCGGCACGACTTTCCGCGTGCGGTTGTGGAACTCCCGGTCGTACGCCTCGATCACCTCGTGGAAGTGCCGGGCGAAACGGGCGTTCCACTTCCTGCCGAGGAACGAGTACAGCCGCAGCGTACTGTCGGCGAAGCCCGCGACCACCGGGTCGCGGTGGTGCAGGTGGTCCCGCGGGGAGTCGAGGGCCACGTGGAGCCGGTGCTTGAGCCGCCGCCAGGCGGTGGGCCTGCCGTGCACGACGTCGCGGTCGTGGCGGTCGTCCCAGACGAAGAACCAGGCGCTGTAGTCGGCTATCGCCTGGAGGACCTCGTCGGGGGCGCCCATGTAGTAGCCCGCCATGAGGTCGGTGTAGCGCAGGCTGTCGGCGTGTTCCGCCACCTTGTCCGCCGGCATGAGGCGTTTCTCCAGCAGCCAGGCCCTCGTCCGGCCCTGGAGCCGGGGCCAGTACGGGTGCACTTGCCGGGAGAACGCCGCCTCGACCACCGGGAGACGGAGTGATGGCGGGACAGCGGCCACTGTCGTCGTAGGTGAGGTGCTCTGTGGGAATGCAGGCACGAACAAACCCCTCTCAGCCACCGTGCGTGTCCCCGCGCCCTTCCATTCAGCACCCGGACTGACCGCTTGGGAACGGATTTGCACCGCTCACTACCCCAAGTTGCTGAGGAAGCCCTCTTGCATGATTGTGGCTGGATCAGTTAAGGAGCATCCGGCTTCGAACCTGTCCCGGGGACGCGAACGGCGTCCGGCCGGAGCGGATCTCCGGCCGGACGCCGTTCGTACGGGGCACCGGCACCCGTCAGTCGTTCGCCACCACCGGGTAGCGTGGCTCGTTCTCCGCCATCTGCCGCAGCGCGTCCTTGCGCTCGCGCTTGGAGAGGCGGTCGATGTACAGGTAGCCGTACAGGTGATCCGTCTCGTGCTGCAGGCAGCGCGCGAAGTAGCCGGTGCCGCGCACCCTGATCGGGTTGCCCTTCTCGTCCTGCCCGGTGACCTCGGCGTAGTCGGGGCGGGCGAGCGGCGCGTACGCGGTCGGCACGGACAGGCAGCCCTCGCTGCCGTCGTCCAGCCGGCGCGCCTCGGCGGGCAGCTCCACGAGCTTGGGGTTGCAGACCACGCCGACGTGCCGGACACCTTCGTCGTCCGGGCAGTCGTAGACGAACACCTTCTTGTCCACACCGATCTGGTTCGCGGCCAGACCCACGCCCTCGGCCGTGCGCTGGCTGGCGAACATGTCGTCGACCAGCTTCGCGAGCTCGTCGTCGAACTCGGTGACGTCCCCGCACTCCTTGTGCAGGACCGGGTTCCCGACGACCGTGATCGGCCGGGAGGTGCCGCGCTCGCGGTAGGCCTGCTCGCGCTCCTCGCACTCCTGGGTGTCGATGACGAAGCCCTCGTCGTCCACGGGGAGCACGCCCGCGTGCTGCTGATCGGTGTCCTGCTGCGCCATGACCGACGTACGCCTTCCTGCAAAACTCGGATGAAACTGCGACTGACAGCCTAAGGGTGGTCCGGCCCGGGAGCCGGTTCAGCAGACCTCTTCCAGGTCCCGCCAGGCCCGGGAGTCCGGGCTGTCCGCGACCCAGCCGTCCAGCAGCCCCCGCACCAGGGAGGCGGGCGCCGCGATGCCGCACTCCCGCTCCGGCGCCCACAGCTGTCCGTCCGTACGGTGGCCGAGCGGCCCCGGGTGACCGGGCTCGCTGTGGTCGTGCGGGTCGAGGTGCTCGCCGTCGCCCTCGTCGGACGGCATCCGGGACTCCGAGCACAGCCGGCACAGCAGCCGCACCGAGGACGACCAGTCCTCGGCGGCGAAACCGGCGTCGGCCGCGAGCTGCTCCAGCGCGTCCCGGTCCTCCTCGGTCGCCGCCTCGAGGAGCACCACCCAGGTCGGCACCGGCGAGGGCGCCCACAGTTCGATCTCGTCGAACACCGGGTAGGCGTGCCCGGCGGCGGTGGTGCGCTCGCCGTGCGGGACCCCGTCGTGCAGCACGACCTCGCCCCAGCGCCGCCCCGAGGACGGCAGCGGGATGGACAGCACCTCGATCCGGGCGGGGTCGAGCCGGCGCCCCCACACGACCTCGGCCTCGCCCTCCGGCGACAGCCGTACGGCCGCGCTGCCCAGGTCCATGCCCACGGGCTCCCCGGACGTGCCGGACCCGCCGGGCACCTTCAGCCCGTACGCCTGCCAGGCCCGCCGGGCCAGCGGCCAGTCCTGCAGGGCGGTCGCCGCGATGCCCACGTTCCACCAGTCCGGCGCCCCGGTCTCCCGGTCGAGCAGGGCCACGGCCCGCAGGCCCGCGGCCCGCGCCTGCTCCCAGTCGTGCCGGAACTTGTGCAGCAGCGCGAGGTTGAACCAGGACTCCGACAGCCAGGGCTCCAGGTCGGCGGCGCGGGTCAGCAGCGCGCCCGCGTCCTCGTACCGCCCGTCACCGATCAGCGTGAACGCGCGGTCGGTGGCCTGCCGCCAGGAGGCGGAGGGCCGGTGCCGTCCCTTGCCGAAGATCCTCACGATTCCCGCCTGCCAGTCAAGTCGAGTGGGCCGGCCTGTGCCCCGGGGCACCCTCTCCCTCGCATCCAACCACGTACGGCGGGAGGGGCGCTCATTACCCATGGGTTACCCAGCCGCGGGCAGCGTAAGACGGCACGGGCCCGGTCCACCACCCTCAGCCGGGGCACCCGCGCACCCCGCCTCCCCCGCGCGCCAGCACCCGGGCCAGCGACTCCACGACCTCGGGCTGGTGGTCCCGCGCGGTCCGCCGCCGCAGCTCCTCGATCGCCCGCGGCGGGGCGTCCGGGCCGGCGTCCCGGGTCCTCTCCTCGTAGGCGTTCACGGTCCGTACGATCCGCGCGCCCACCGGCTGCTCCCGGTACGGGTCGGCCTGCCGCTCCACGACCACCGCGACCTCGGCGTCCACCCCGGTCTGCCGGACCACGGCGCCGCCGAGGAGGGCGATGCGCCGCGCTTGCGCGGCCGGGAGCCCGGCCGTCGCCCCGGCCGGCACGGGGTCCACCAGGGACAGCTGCCCGATGTCGTGCATCAGGGCCGCGTACTCCAGCACCGTCAGCTCGGACTCGGTGAGCCCCAGCTCGCGGCCGACGGCCCGGCTGAGCGCGGCCACCCGCCGGGCGTGCCCCGGCGGGGTGTACCCGGCGATGTCGGTGGCCCGCGCGAGGGAGGCGATGGTCTGCCGGTAGGTGGTGCGCACGGCCGCGTGCCTGCGGAAGGAGAGCTGGGCGAGCAGCAGCGGCAGGCAGAACACGGGCAGCGCCCACAGGCCGGCCACCGCCACCGCGAGCGACATCGCGACGCCGGTGGCGCACACCGCGGACCCGATGCAGGGCAGCGCCCGCAGTGCGTCGCGCAGCAGCGGGCCGAGGGGCCAGCCGGTGCGGGCGCGCGTCAGCGTCGCGGCGAGCAGGGCGTCGCACAGCGCGGCCGGCCCGAGCGCCGCGATCAGGAGCGGCACGTACGCGGGGCCGTGCCACCCGGGGTACGCGTCCGGGCCGGGGAGCAGCCGGAAGCAGAGGGCGGCGCAGGCGACGGTGAGGACGCGCCGGACGAGCCGGTCGACGACGGCCCCGCGCTCCCGGGCCGCGCGCGGCAGGCACCCGGCGAGGGCGGCCACGGTCACGACGGCGACGACCTGGAGCACGCCGTGCCGCGTGGGCTCCCCGGCGTCCTGGCCGAGCAGGGCGTACGCGAGCGCTCCGGCCGCCGCGAGCGGTGCGGGCTCCCGCGTTCCGGCGCCGGTCCACCGGGACAGCTCGCCCACGGCGACGAGCAGCCCGAAGGCGAGGGCCGCGGCACCCCCGTCGAACCCGTGTCCCACGGTGTGGACGAGGGCGGTGACGGTGAGGAGGACGGTCGCACCGCGGACGAGCACGACGGGGGTGAGCCCGTCCACGGAGCAGTGCGCGGGCACACCGGACGGGTGCCTCACGGTCCGGCCTCCGTGCCGGCCTCCGTGCGCAGGGGCGACGACGGAGGCGGTACGTTTCCGCGCGCTGCGGACGCGTCCGCGGTGTCGGCCGTGTCCACGGTGACCGGCGGGTGCCAGCCGTGCCGGTCGAGGGCCCGCACCAGCGCCCGCACCATCACCGGGTCGAACTGGGTGCCCGCGCACCGCCGCAGTTCCTCCAGCGCGGCCGCGACCGGCCGGGCCCGGCGGTAGGACCGGGTCGAGGTCATCGCGTCGAAGGCGTCGGCGACGGCGACGATCCGCGCGGGCTGCGGGATCCGGTCGCCCACCAGCCCGCAGGGGTAGCCGCTGCCGTCCAGCCGTTCGTGGTGGTGCAGGATCGCCGAGCGGGCCTCGCCCAGGAACCCGATGCCGCGCACCATCTCGTGCCCGTACTCGGGATGCAGTTCGACCACCCGCCGCTCCTCGGGGGTCAGCGGTCCTTCCTTGCGCAACAGCCGGGTGGGCACGCCGAGTTTGCCCACGTCGTGCAGGATGCCGGCGAAGCGGACCAGTTCGACGCGCCCGTCGCCCAGGCCCAGCTCGCGCGCGATCATGCCGGAGGCCCGGCCCACCCGCTCGCTGTGCCCACGCGTGTAGCCGTCCTTGATGTCCACGGCCTGCACCAGGGCCCGGACGGTGGCCCGGTGCGCCGCCCGCTCGCGGTGCGCCTGCGCGAACACCCAGCAGGACACGTACATCGGCAGCAGGACGAGGAGGGCCGCGGCCGGGCCGTGCGGGCCGCGCCACAGGACGGCCATCATCAGCCCGCCGAGCCCGTGCGCCACGACGGGCGCGAGCTGCCGTGCGAAGAGCCCGCCGGACCGGAGGTTGCGCACGGGCACGCGCTCGGCGAGGGCCAGGATGCCGGTGTCGAGCAGGGTGAGGACGGTACAGAACACCAGTACGGCGGCGACCGCGGGGACCAGCGCGTACGGGAGGTCGGGCCCGGCGACCGCCTCCGGGCCGCCCAGCGCCCCGTGCACCCGCGAGGCCGCTCCCACCGCGACGGTGAGCCGGGCCGCGCGCCACAGGCGCCGCGGCCCGCGCGGCCGCCGCTCCACCCGGGAGATCAGCGCCCCCGGCACCGCGACGAGCGCGGCGGCCGGGGGCGGCAGCAGGAAGGCGCCCGCGAGCAGGACGGGGAAGAAGGTGCCCATGCCCTCGGGGGCACGACGCCCCAGGAACGGGCACCGGGTGATCTGCTCGCAGCCCGCGTACAGCACGGCGAGCAGGCCCACCGCCCCCCAGGGGACGGGGTCGTCCGGCAGGGCGGCCAGGCAGCCCAGGGCGGCGAGTACGGCACCGGCGATGTACGCACGTGCCCACCCCGGGACCGACCTCATGGCGCGCCTCCCCTTTTTCAGGCTCCGGAGCCTAGGGGGGCGCGCGGGAGGCGGGGACGGCAATGCGTGAATGCGCGGGTGCCCGGCCCGCGGATGCACACGTTCGAGTGACGACGGGCCGCACCTTGACGGTGCGGCCCGCACGGGGGTCGAACGTCGAGCGTCCGGAGTCAGGACTCCTGGGGCGCCTTCGTCACGTCATGCTCGGGCACGGTCTCCCCGGAGCGGATCAGGTCGATCCGGCCCAGGACCTTCGCCCGCAGGTCGGTCGGTACGTCGTCCTGCCCGCAGCACCGCTTGACCAGCTTCTTCACGGCCTGCTCGAGCCCGTACTTCTCCAGGCACGGCGAGCACTCCTCGAAGTGCGTCTCGAACTTGGTGCAGTCGTTGTCCGGCATCTCACGGTCCAGGAACTCGTAGAGATGGTCGAGGATCTCGCTGCAATCCGTCTCGTGCGGCTCTCCGCAGCTCATGAGCCCGAGCCTTTCGCTTCGTTCGACTCTCCGGCGCCGGCCGGGACCAGTCCGCGCTCGCGGGCGTAGTCCTCCAGCATGCCGCGCAGTTGCCGGCGCCCCCGGTGCAGGCGGGACATCACCGTACCGATGGGTGTGCCCATGATGTCCGCGATCTCCTTGTAGGCGAAGCCCTCCACGTCCGCCAGGTACACGGCGATGCGGAACTCCTCGGGGATCGCCTGCAGCGCTGATTTGACGTCCGAGTCGGGCAGGTGGTCCAGCGCCTGCGACTCGGCGGAGCGCAGCCCCGTCGACATGTGCGACTCGGCACGCGCCAGCTGCCAGTCCTCGATCTCCTCGGCCGCGCTGCGCTGCGGTTCGCGCTGCTTCTTGCGGTACGAGTTGATGAAGGTGTTCGTGAGGATGCGGTACAGCCACGCCTTGAGGTTGGTGCCCTCACGGAACTGGTGGAAGGACGCGTAAGCCTTCGCGTACGTCTCCTGCACCAGGTCCTCGGCGTCGGCCGGGTTGCGCGTCATGCGCAGGGCGGCCGAGTACATCTGGTCGAGGAATTCGAGCGCGTCCCGCTCGAAGCGCGCGCTGCGCTCGGCGGTCGTCTCCGTGCTGCCACCGCCGCGGCCCTCGGGCTGCTCCGCCTGGCCGTGTTCGGTACCGGCGTCGGTCCCAGTGACCGGACCCACCTCCTCCAGAGTCTGCGCGGGACCGAAACCGATCCCACTCGAATCGGAGGATAGACGACGTGCGGGCGGCGTCGCCTGCCGGTGCACTCCGCCCGCCGCCCGGACGGAGGCGTCGTTCACCGCGTGCAGAACCGTCCAGTCGAGCTGGCCGGCGCTGCTGCGGCTCGGGCAGATGGTCGAACCCATGCGGCGGACTTCCTCTCGTCGGATGCTCAGCGCGGTCCGCGCTGTCCCTGTCTGATCCGCACAACAGAAGTCCCCGACCCGGCATTCCCGTCCTTCACCCGGGTGACGCGGAGCGCATGGCGCCGCGCACTCCGCACCGGGTCACCGCGGGAGTGACGCGATCCACACCCGCACGGCGTCCGTGACGGCGCCCAGTGCCTCGTCCTGGCCGAGCGGCGCCCGCTTCGGCACGGCGAAGCCGTGATCGCCGTACGCCACCTCGACCAGTCGGTGCGGCCCCTCGGGGAACTCGGCCGGCTTCCCGAACGGGTCGTTGCCGCCCTGCACGACGAGCGTGGGCACCCCGGCGCCGAGCAGTTCGTCGGCCCGGGACCGCTCGGGCCTGCCCGGCGGGTGCAGCGGGAAGCTCAGGGCCAGTACGGCCGTGGCGCCCAGTTCCCGCGCCGTACGGCAGGCCACGCGGGCGCCCGCGCTCCGGCCGCCCGCGATCACGGGCAGCCCCGGCTCCGCCAGCGCGGGCCACAGCCCCCGCCAGCCCGCGTCCAGCGTCTTCGGGGCGGGCGCCAGCTTCTTGCCGGCCACCCGCCAGGGCTGCTCGACGAGCGCGACGGTCACCCCGTGTCCCGGCAGGTCCCGGGCCAGCGCCCGCAGGTCACGGGCCTCGATGCCGCCGCCCGCGCCGTGGCCCACGGCGAGGACCAGGCGCGCCCGCGGCGCCGGGTGCCAGGTGATGCGGGCGGTGCCCGCGTCCGTCTCGACCGTCCGGATGGTCCCGGCCGTCCCGGCCGTCTCGGTGGTCCCGGCCATCTCGACGGTCCCGGTCGTCTTGCTGTTCTCCGTCACATCAGAAGAGTGTGCCCTCCTCCGGCCCCTCCAGCTCCGTCAGCAGCTCCGGGCCGTTGTTGCGGACGTTGCTGACCGCCGTGGAGACGGGGTACGCGCGCAGCAGGCCGGCGGGCGGCGGCGCGAGCAGCCCGCGCACCTCGTCGACGTCGGTGCGGGCCGGGTCCAGCCAGGCGTCCCAGCGGTCCGGGGTGAGCATCAGCGGCATCCGCGGGTGGATGTCGGCGAGGGTGCGCGGGCCCTCGGCGGGCTCGCCGGCCAGCGGCGTGGTCTCGGCCTCGGTGGTGATGACCGAGCAGGTCACCCACCAGGCCCGCGGGTGGTCGTCCGGCAGCGTCCGGTCCCGCCAGAACTCGTACAGCCCGGCCATCGCGAACACCGACCCGTCGGCGGGGAGCACGAAGTACGGCTGCTTGCGCGGCCGTTTCTTCTTCCCCTCGACCTCCAGGTCGCGCTCCTGCTGCCCGGTGACCCACTCGTAGTAGCCGTCCGCGGGGACGATGCAGCGCCGGGTGGCGAAGGAGCGGCGGTACGACGGCTTCTCGTGCACGGTCTCCGCGCGGGCGTTGATCATCCGGGCGGCGCCGTCGGGCGACTTGGACCAGGACGGGACGAGCCCCCAGCGCAGCCTGCGCAGCTGGCGAACCGGGCGCTGGTCCTCGGCGTCCTTCAAGGGACGGTCGAGGACCGCGTAGACCTCTTTCGTCGGGGCCACGTTGAAGTCGGGCGCCGGATCCTCCTCCGGCTCGTACTTCTCGACCTCGAAGACTTCTGCGAGATCCTCGGCCCCACGACTCGCTGCAAACCGTCCGCACATACGTGCCACACTGCCAGGCCCACCCGTCGCCCGGCCACCACCCCACCAGAGGGAGCCACCGCCCGCCATGCACAGCACCGCAGCCGCCTCACTGGCAGGCCTCTGGGACGAGGTCTCCGGCACCCAGCCCGATCCCGACACCTGGGTCGTCCTCGCCACCGCGGCCGTCGCGCTCGGCGCGGTGCTCCCGCCGGCCGTCTGGCGGCTCTCGCGCAACGCCGTCACCATCGCCCACGAGGGCGGCCACGGCCTGGTCGCACTGCTCACCGGCCGCACCCTGACCGGGATACGGCTGCACTCCGACACCAGCGGACTCACCGTCAGCCGGGGGAAGCCGACCGGGCTCGGCATGATCCTCACGGCCGCCGCCGGATACACCGCTCCCCCGCTGCTGGGCCTCGGCGGTGCCGCGCTGCTCGGCGCGGGACGCATCACCCTGCTGCTGTGGCTGGCCACCGCCCTGCTGGTGGCGATGCTGGTGATGATCCGCAACGCCTACGGGGCGCTCACCGTCGTACTGGCGGGCGGTACGTTCATGGCGGTCTCCTGGCTGGCCGGGCCCCAGGTGCAGGCGGCGTTCGCCTACGCGGTGGTGTGGTTCCTGCTGCTGGGCGGTGTGCGGCCGGCGTTCGAGCTCCAGGCCAAGCGGCGCCGGGGCGGGGCGGGGGAGTCCGACGCGGACCAGCTGGCGCGGCTGACGCACGTGCCGCCCGGGATGTGGCTGTTCCTGTTCCACGCGGTGTCGCTCTGCTCGCTGATGGGCGGCGGGCGCTGGCTGCTGCGGCTCTGAAGCGCGAGGCCCGGGCCGCGCCGGGCCGTCCGCATACGGGGCGGGCCCCCATCGCATGTCGACACGGTGACTTCGCGGGTGTTTCCGCGCTTTTGTACAGGAGGGCCGGTCACGGCCAGCCACTAAAGTGGAGCGCATGACCGTGAACCCCGCACACACCGCCCTCTGGCCCGCCCCGCACGCGAGCGGAGCCGTCGACGCGACGGTCCACGTGCCCGGGTCCAAGTCGGTCACCAACCGCGCGCTGGTGCTCGCCGCCCTCGCCTCAGAGCCGGGCTGGCTGCGCCGCCCGCTGCGCTCCCGCGACACGCTGCTGATGGCCTCCGCGCTGCGCGCCATGGGCGTGGGCATCGAGGAGGGCATCGGCCCGGACGGGACCGGCGAGGCCTGGCGGGTGCTCCCCACCGGGCTGCACGGTCCGGCCACCATCGACGTCGGCAACGCCGGCACCGTGATGCGCTTCCTGCCGCCGGTGGCCGCCCTCGCCGACGGTCCCGTCCGCTTCGACGGCGACCCGCGGTCCTACGAGCGGCCGCTGCACGGCGTGATCGACGCCCTGCGCGCCCTCGGCGCCCGCATCGACGACGACGGCCGCGGCGCGCTGCCCATGACGGTGCACGGCGGCGGCGCCCTGGACGGCGGTCCGGTCGAGATCGACGCCTCCTCCTCCTCCCAGTTCGTCAGCGCCCTGCTGCTCTCCGGCCCGCGCTTCAACCAGGGCGTGGAGGTACGGCACACCGGCTCCACGCTGCCGTCGATGCCCCACATCCGGATGACCGTCGACATGCTGCGCTCGGTCGGCGCCCAGGTCGACACCCCCGAGTCGGGCGGCGAGCCGAACGTCTGGCGGGTCACGCCGGGCGCCCTGCTGGGCCGCGACCTGACCATCGAGCCGGACCTGTCCAACGCCCAGCCCTTCCTGGCGGCGGCCCTGGTCACCGGCGGCAAGGTGCTCGTTCCCGACTGGCCGGCCCGCACCACCCAGCCGGGCGACCGGCTGCGTGAGATCTTCACCGAGATGGGCGGTTCCTGCGAACTGACCGAGACGGGCCTGGTGTTCACCGGCTCGGGCAAAGTCCACGGCATCGACGTCGACCTGGGCGAGGTCGGCGAGCTCACCCCGGGCATCGCGGCGGTGGCCGCCCTCGCCGACTCCCCCTCGACCCTGCGTGGGGTGGCCCACCTGCGGCTGCACGAGACGGACCGGCTGGCCGCGCTCACCAAGGAGATCAACGAGCTCGGCGGTGACGTCACCGAGACCGCCGACGGCCTCCGCATCCGCCCGCGCCGGCTGCACGGCGGCGTCTTCCACACCTACGACGACCACCGCATGGCCACCGCGGGCGCGATCATCGGCCTGGCGGTCGAGGGCGTGGAGATCGAGAACGTGGCGACGACGGCCAAGACCCTGCCGGACTTCCCCGATCTGTGGGACAGGATGCTGGGGAACTGACGGGCGGACCGGGATCATGCGCCGCTACGGCAAGCACACCGACGAGGACGACGTCCGGGTCCGCCCGAACCGCAAGGGCAACCGCCCCCGGACGCACATCCGCCCCAAACACGAGGACGCGGCCGACGGCATGGTCCTCACCGTCGACCGCGGCCGGCTCACCTGCCTCGTCGACGACCGCGTCGTGGTCGCCATGAAGGCCCGCGAGCTGGGCCGCAAGGCCGCGGTCGTCGGCGACCGGGTCGCCCTCGTCGGCGACCTCTCCGGCGACAAGGACACCCTGGCCCGCATCGTGCGCATCGAGCCGCGGACGTCCGTCCTGCGCCGCACCGCGGACGACGACGACCCCTACGAGCGCGTGGTCGTCGCCAACGCCGACCAGCTCGCCATCGTCACCGCCCTCGCCGACCCCGAGCCGCGCCCGCGCCTGATCGACCGCTGCCTGGTCGCGGCGTTCGACGGCGGGCTGACCCCGCTCCTCGTCCTCACCAAGGCGGACCTGGCACCGCCGGACGAGCTGCTGGAGCTGTACGGCGCCCTGGACATCCCGTACGTCGTCACCAGCCGTGACGAACTGGAGAACAGCGACGCGGCGGACCGGGTGCGCGAGCACCTCGACGGCAAGATCACGGCGTTCGTCGGCCACTCGGGGGTCGGCAAGACCACCCTGGTCAACGCGCTGGTGCCGGAGGACCGCCGACGCAGCACGGGACACGTCAACGCGGTCACGGGCCGGGGCCGGCACACCACCACCTCGGCACTCGCGCTGCCGCTGGGCGGCGACGGGGCGGGATGGGTCGTGGACACCCCGGGCGTACGGTCCTTCGGGCTCGCGCACATCGACCCGTCGCGCGTCATCCACGCCTTCCCCGACCTGGAGCCCGGCACGGAGGGCTGCCCGCGCGCGTGCAGCCACGACGAGCCGGACTGCGCGCTCGACGCATGGGTGGCCGAGGGGCACGCGGATCCCGCCCGGCTGTACTCCCTGCGCCGGCTGCTGGCCACCCGGGAGCGGCACGAGGGCGACTGACCTCCCCGTTGTTTGCGTTTCCGGGACTTCGGTAAGTGCATAATCGCACCAGTCACTCCAAGCCGGACGAAGCGGGCACGGAACAGGTCGCGGAACAGGGAACACGGGAGGACGCAACATGGCGTGGCTGCTGGTCATCGTGGCCGGGATCCTCGAGACCGGTTTCGCGGTCTGCCTGAAGCTCTCGCACGGGTTCACCAGGCTCTGGCCGACGATCGCGTTCGCCGTCTTCGCACTGGGCAGCTTCGGTCTGCTGACCCTCTCCCTGAAGAAGCTGGACGTGGGCCCCGCGTACGCGGTGTGGACCGGCATCGGCGCCGCCGGCACCGCGATCTACGGAATGGTGTTCCTCGGCGACGTGGTGTCCACCCTGAAGATCGTTTCGATCACGCTGGTGATCGCAGGCGTCATCGGGCTCCAGTTGTCCGGGTCCGCGCAATAGGACGACCGACAAGGCACCGCGCGCCGCCGTCAGTGACGGATCGGCTGCCGCAGCAGGGCGGTGCGCACCAGGTCCGTCACGCCGCCCTCGCCGGGCGGCGCCGAGAGGCAGGACAGGGCGAGCCGGAAGGCGAGTTCGCAGCCGCGGGCCAGCTCCACCGCGTCCGCCTTGTGGGCGCCGGGCGCGCCGAGCAGGGCGACCGCGCGGTCCCGTACCAGGGCGACGAAGTCGGCGGGCGAGGGCAGCGGTCCGTCGGCGCGGCGCTGCGCGGGGACCGCGGACGACGAGGGCACCGCGGAGAGCGTCGGCGCGGGCAGACGCTCGCTCCAGCAGCCGGTGAGCATGGCCCGCACCAGCGCGTTCTCCCGGGCCGCCGACGCGGTCCACTCCGCGGCCGCGGCCAGGCGTTCACGGGCGTCGGTGTGGGTGGCGAGCGCCCGGTCGACCCCGGCGAGGTAGGCGTCGGCCTCCCTGCGCACCAGGGCGCGGGCCAGCCCCTCCTTGCTGCCGAACTCGTTGTAGAGCGTCTGCCGGGACACCCCCGCCACGGCGGCGACGTCGACCATGCGCACGGCGGACCAGGGACGACGCGCAAGCGCCGTGTAGGCAGCGTCCAGCAGGGATTCCCGCGCTGCAGGCATCATCGCCTCCCAGGGGCGAGCAGCGGCTCTGGAGCTCAGATTTGACGCGCGCCGAGGCACTGTCAAGGGTGTGCGACGGCGCCCGGGGGCGCGTGTCGGCCAACGTGCGCGGCGACCGCGCGCAGGGTTCTCCCATGGCGCACAGCGCAGGTCGTGGAAGGGACGCGTGGGCCCCGGGCGCCAGTTGTGCGCCGCACGCCCCGGAGTACCCGCCGGCGGGGGCGGGTGCCGCGCCTCCGGCTCGGGATGGAGCGCCCACGCCGCCATGGTGAACCCCGTCGCGCCGGTCCGGCAACGCCCGCGGGGCCGGGCGCACGCAGGTGCCGGGCGGGCCGCCGGGGCCGTGTGGCCGTGCGCCGGATCCGCCCGATACGGTTCGTGCATGCCCGACTATCTCGATGACCTGCGCTTCGCCCATGTCCTCGCGGACGCCGCCGACGCGGTGACCATGGACCGGTTCAAGGCGCTCGACCTCAAGGTCGAGACGAAGCCGGACATGACCCCGGTGAGCGAGGCCGACCGGGCCGCCGAGGAGCTGGTCCGCGGCCATCTCAAGCGCTCCCGGCCGCGGGACGCGGTCCTCGGCGAGGAGTACGGCGTCCAGGGCACGGGCCCGCGGCGCTGGGTCGTCGACCCGATCGACGGCACCAAGAACTACGTGCGCGGCGTTCCGGTGTGGGCGACCCTGATCTCGCTGATGGAGGCCGGTGAAGGAGGCTTCCAGCCGGTGGTCGGCGTGGTCTCCGCGCCCGCGCTCGGCCGCCGCTGGTGGGCCGCGAAGGGGCACGGGGCGTACAGCGGGCGCAGTTTGGCCTCCGCGTCCCGGCTGCGGGTCTCGAGCGTCGCCGAGCTGTCCGACGCCTCCTTCGCGTACTCCTCGCTGAGCGGCTGGGAGGAGCGGGGCCGGCTCGACGGCTTCCTGGACCTGAGCCGCAAGGTGTGGCGCACGCGCGCGTACGGCGACTTCTGGCCGTACATGATGGTCGCCGAGGGCGCCGTCGACATCTGCGCCGAACCGGAGCTGTCCCTGTGGGACATGGCGGCCAACGCGATCGTCGTGACGGAGGCGGGCGGCACCTTCACCGGCCTCGACGGCCGCCCCGGCCCGCACAGCGGCGACGCGGCGGCGTCCAACGGGCTGCTGCACGACGAGTTGCTGGACCACCTCGCCGGGCGGGGCTGAGCGCGCCGGGCAGGGCGCCGGAGCGTGGAAGAGGCGTCGGAGCACAGGGACTTGAGGGACACTCCGGCGCTCCTGGGCAGCAAGGGTTCCCCGTGACGCGCGGGCGCCCCGAACTGACTCGCGCGCCCTCTTGTTGACCTGTTGTCCGGCTGCGACTCTGAGAGTTCCCCCACTTGTGAACTTGTGAATCCCTGAACTAGCGCCAGGGGTTCCCTAGGAGGTGGCTGAACCCCATGCTCGTTCGCGACGCCATGAGCACAGTGGTCCTCACCATCGGCCCCGACCACACCCTCCGCCAGGCCGCCGCCCTGATGTCGGCCCGCCGGGTCGGCGCGGCCATCGTCCTCGACCCCGAGGCCGGCGGGCTGGGCATACTGACCGAGCGCGACGTCCTCAACTCCGTGGGCCTGGGCCAGAGTCCGGACGTCGAGCGCGTCCACGCCCACACCACCACCGACGTGGTGTTCGCCACGCCGTCCTGGACGCTGGAGGAGGCCGCGGGCGCCATGGCCCACGGCGGCTTCCGGCACCTCATCGTCCTGGACGGCGGCGACCCGGTGGGCATCGTCTCGGTCCGCGACATCATCCGCCGCTGGGCCCCCGCCCGGCAGGTCCCGGCCCGGCAGCACGCCCCCGTCTGACACGTACGGCAGATCCCACGGGCAAGCGAACGGGCCGGAACCCCGAGGGGATCCCGGCCCGTCACTCGACGACAAGCGGTCGATCCGGATCAGCCGCGCAGGGCCTGGACCGCGGCCTCCAGACGCTTGCCGAAGTCGGCGTCCGCCTGGCGGAAGTTGTTGATCGCGCGCTCGGCGATGTCGTCGCGCGTGACCCCGGAGATGGCGCCCGCCAGGTTGTTGACCAGGCGCTCCTTCTCGTCCTCCGTCATCAGGCGGTAGAGGTTGCCCGCCTGCACGAAGTCGTTGTCCTCCGCGTGGACCGGCGTCGGGTGGTTGCCCGTGGCGCCCGTGAAGTCGGAGAACGGCTGCCACAGCGGGCGGTTCGTCTGGAACGGGCCGCCGAAGCTGTTGGGCTCGTAGTTCTTCGCGCCCGCGTGGCGGCCGTCGTACAGGAAGCCGTCACGGGAGTGGGTGCGCGCCTCGGTGGCGTGCGGACGGTTCACCGGCAGCTGGTCGGCGTTGATGCCGACGCGGTAGCGGTGGGCGTCGCCGTAGCCGAAGAGACGGCCCTGGAGCATCTTGTCCGGGGAGGGACCGATGCCCGGCACGAAGTGGGCGGGGCTGAAGATGGACTGCTCGACCTCGGCGAAGATGTTCTCCGGGTTGCGGTTGAGCTCCAGCTTGCCGTACTCGATCAGCGGGTAGTCCGCGTGCGGCCAGACCTTGGTCAGGTCGAACGGGTTGAAGCGGTAGGTCGCCGCGTCCGCCGCCGGCATGATCTGGACGTACGCCGTCCAGGTCGGGAACTCGCCGCGCTCGATGGACTCGCGCAGGTCACGCTGGTGGGAGTCGGGGTCCTTGCCCGCCAGCACCTCGGCCTCCTCGGCCGTCAGGTTCTTGATGCCCTGGTCGGTCTTGAAGTGGTACTTGACCCAGAAGACCTCGCCGTCCTCGTTGTTCCACTGGAAGGTGTGGGAACCGAAGCCGTCCATGTGGCGGTACGAGGCGGGGATGCCGCGGTCACCGAAGAGCCAGGTGACCTGGTGGGTGCTCTCCGGGCTGAGGCCCCAGAAGTCGAAGACGTTGTCCGCCTCCTGCGAGCCCGTGTACGGGTCGCGCTTCTGGGTGTGGATGAAGTCGGGGAACTTGATGGCGTCCCGGATGAAGAAGACCGGGGTGTTGTTGCCGACGAGGTCGTAGTTGCCCTCTTCGGTGTAGAACTTCAGCGCCCAGCCCCGGGGGTCACGGACGGCGTCCGCCGCACCGAGGTTGCCGGCCACGGTCGAGAAGCGCAGGAAGACCTCGGTCTCCTTGCCGACCTCGGACAGGAAGTTCGCACGCGTGTACTTCGTGACGTCACCGGTGACGGTGAAGGTGCCGTAGGCGCCGGCGCCACGGGCGTGCACCACGCGCTCCGGGATGCGCTCGCGGTTGAAGTGCGCGAGCTTCTCCAGCAGGAGCTGGTCCTGGACGAGCACGGGCCCGCCGACGCCCGCGGTCTCGCTGTTCTGATTGTCGGCGACCGGAGCACCGGCCTCCGTCGTGAGCGGTCCCTGCGACACGTACGCCTCCTGCGTCATTACTGCTGGTCCTGTCCCTTGGCTTATGCCGAGCTCGATCCTACAATGGACAATGTCTAAGTCAAGTAAAGCTCCAAAGTCACACCCATTCGGGACTTGTTCCCCTTGCTGTTAGGCTGGCGTGTATGAGTGACCTACTGGAACGGCTGCGCGGACGCGGGTGGCGCATGACCGCGCAGCGACGTGTCGTGGCCGAGGTCCTCGACGGTGAACACGTCCATCTGACGGCCGACGAGGTGCACGCCCGCGCGGTCGACAGACTGCCGGAGATCTCCCGGGCCACCGTGTACAACACCCTGGGAGAACTGGTCTCCCTCGGCGAGGTGCTCGAGGTCGCGACGGACAAGCGCGCCAAGCGCTACGACCCGAACGCGCACCGGCCCCACCACCACCTGATCTGCGCCCGGTGCGGCGCGATCCGCGACGTCCACACGACCGGCGACCCGCTGGCGGACCTGCCCGCCTCGGAGCGCTTCGGCTTCACCGTCTCGGACGTCGAGGTGACGTACCGGGGCGTGTGCCCCAACTGCTCAGTGGCGTAGAGACGCAGCAGGAGGCCCCGGCACCGATCGGTGCCGGGGCCTCCTGCTGCGTCTCTACGCCACTGAGCAGTTGGGGC
>NZ_JAVRHI010000378.1:0-4378 GCF_034105845.1 Streptomyces sp. CRN 30
CGCCCCGCGCTGCCGCGCCTGCCGCGCGTCGGCCACCAGCCGGGCCGCGACGGACTCGTCCGGCCCCGGCGCCGCGGCCGCCAGGTACCAGGTCCGCAGCTCGCCCGAACTCGCCTCGGCCAGCCGCCGGTAGACCTCCAGCCGCCGTACGGTGGCACACTGCCCCAGCACCACCGGCCGCAGCACGGGATGGCGCAGCTCGCACGCCCCGTCCCGTATCCGCACCAGCCCGGTCGCCTCGGCCGCGTCCAGGTCGGCGGTGCTCAGCCCGTCCGCCGCCAGCGCCCGCTGCAACAGCGGCCAGCGCGGCGCCCGGCCCGCGGCGACGTACACCAGCGCCTCCCGGCTCCGCGGCGGCAGCGCCCGCAACTGCCCGCGCCAGGCCCGCTCCACGAGCGGACCGGGCGCCTCCCAGCGGTCGTCCCACGGTTCGGCACCGGCCGCGCGGGCCCGCGCCAACGCCGCCGCGTACTCCACGAGCACCAGCGGACTGCCGCCCGCCAGCCGTACGATCCGGTCGGCGGCCGGGTCCGACCGGTCGAGGTCCCGGCCCCGCAGCAGCGTCCAGCTCTCGTCGTCCGTCAGCGGACCCAGCACCGCGTGCGGCACGCCCTCCCGGACGCCGTCCTCCTCCGGGCCGCCGCCGGAGGTCATCACCAGGGCCACCCGTTCCGTCGCCAGCCGCCGGGCCACGAACTGCAGCACCTGCCGCGACGAGGGATCGGCCCGGTGCAGGTCGTCGACGAGGACCAGCAGCGGGCTCTCCTCCCCGGCGGCGGACAGCACACCGAGCGCCCCCGCGCAGACCGCGTACGGATTCGGCTCGGTGGCGTCGGCGAGTGCCAGGCAGCCCTCGACGGCACGGCGCTGGGCGGGCGGCAGCCCCCCGAAGTGCCGGCGCAGCGGCAGCAGCACCTCGGCCAGCACCGCGTACGGCAGCACCGCCTCCGACTCCACCCCGCGCGCCCACAGCACGCGGCCCCCCTCGCGGCGGGCGGCCGCGTACCGCAGCACCGCGCTCTTGCCGATGCCGGGCTCACCGCTCAGCAGCAGCGCGCCGCCCCGCTCGGCCGAACCGTCCACCAGAGCGTCCACCAGGCGCCGCTCGGCACCCCGGCCGACGAGCCCGTGCGGCGCGCGCGGCCCGGGTGGCGCCGGGCGCACGGGTTCCCGCCCGCCCCGGTCCGTCCCCGTCGTCATCATCATCGCTTCGTCCATGACGCCCCCGTAGGCCTGCCGCTCCCCCGCGGCCGTCCTCCACCCAGGGTGCTCCCGGAAGGGGACCCGGCAGGAGTGGCCGGACGGCTTTGCCGACACCTTGTCCGGAAACGGCGCGGTGCGGTGCGACCCGGCCGGTCCGACTCGGCACGGTGGCGACCGGCCCGCGCCGCGTCTGGGGGACCGGGCCTACGGCGGTCTCCGTACGCGGGGCCGCGCCACCCCCGTAGGGACGGGCGGATGCAGGGAGTTCCCCGAAGCGGCGGCCGCGGCCGCCGGAACAGACTCGCGTGTTCGCAGACCAGAGAAGGGGCAGGGGATGGCTGAACAGGGGCAGATCCGGCGTGTGATCACGAGCCTCCGGCACGGTGAGCACTCGGTGCTCGACAGCGCCGCGCCGCAGGACGAGCAGAGCGCGCTGAGCGCGGTCGTCCAGGAGACCGCCGCCGCAGCGGAGCATGTGGGTACCACCTCCTTCCGGTACTTGTTCGCCGGCCTCGCGGAGAAGTTCCCGGACAAACACCTCCCGCAGGGCGACAAGGACACCGTCGCCACCGTGGTCAAGGCACTCAACGCCCTCGGCATCGCGATGGTGGAGACCGCGGCCGAGGCGCGCGACCCGCGGATAAACTCCCCGATCCCGCCGATCTACACGTACTGGGGCCAGTTCGTCGACCACGACCTCACGGCCGCCACCGACCGCGACACCGGCACCATCAGCATCACCGACGAGCCGATCCAGCCGACCCGCCCCGAAGAGGTGGTCGAGAAGCTGCGCAACGCGCGGCACCCCGCCCTGAACCTCGACTCCGTCTACGGCGACGGACCGTTCGCGACCCCGGCGCCGGGCAGCATCGCCGTCCCCTACGACGGCGTCAAGTTCCGCCTGGGGCTGCTCTCGCCCGTCCCCGCCTCGGTCGGCGCGCCCGTCCCGCCGGTCGACGACAACCAGCGCGACCTGCCACGCAGGGACGACGGCACCCCGCTCGTCGGCGACGACCGCAACGACGAGAACCTCGTCGTAGCCCAGCTCCACGTCGCCTTCCTGCGGTTCCACAACGCCGCGGTCGACTGGGTGCGCGACAACGAACCCGAACGGGAGAGCGACGCCGAGGTCTTCCAGCGGGCCCGGTCCCTCACCCGCTGGACCTACCAGTGGCTGTGCGTCCACGACTACCTGCGCACTGTGGCCCGCCCCGACATCGTCGACCAGGTCGACACCGCAGAGGCCAACCTCCTCGACCTCGAACACCGCGGCCTCTACATGCCCATCGAGTTCTCGGTGGCCGCCTTCCGCTTCGGCCACAGCATGGTGCGCGGCGCCTACGACTGGAACCGCAACTTCGGCCGCCCCAACCCCAACGTCCCCGTCGCAAGCCTCGACCTGCTCTTCCAGTTCACCGACCGGGGCGGGTTCATCAACCAGTTGAACTCCCTCCCCAGCAACTGGCCTGCGGAGTGGGACCGGATGGTCGACAAGAACAGCCAGTTCGCCAACCGGTTCGCGCGGCTCATCGACACCAAGGTCGTGCCACCGCTCGGCACGATGCGTAACGAGGGCAACGACGCGAGCACCAAGGACCTCGGCGAACTGCTCAAACACCTCGCCCGCCGCAACCTGCTGCGCGGCTACCGGCTGGCGGCACCCACCGGCCAGGCGGTCGCCGAGGCCCTCGGCGTCGTACCGCTCAGCCGTCAGGAGCTGGAACAGAACACCAGCGACCCCGTCAGGGACGCCCTGGCCCAGGGCGGTCTGTTCGAGAAGACCCCGCTGTGGTTCTACATCCTCAAGGAAGCCGAGGTCAGGGAGTTGGGCCGGCGGCTCGGCGAGGTCGGCAGCCGCATCGTCGCCGAGACGCTCGTCGGCCAGATCCGCGCCGACAGCGGCTCCTACGCCAACCAGACGAGCTGGAGCCCCGCGCAGGGCGTCCGGCTCCCCAACGGACGTCCCGTACGTACCATCGCGGACTTCCTGCGCTTCGCCGGAGTCCTCTGAGACACCGGGACGCGAGAGAGACCGTGCCCCCGCGGGCCGCCACGCCCGCGGGGGCACGCGGGCGCCGGGAGAACCGTAGGGAGTTCCCCGAAGCGGCCCACCGCCGTGCCACCCACCATGCGCGCATGAACCTACGACAGCAGCGGCTGAACATGATGGAGCGCTACCGGAACACGGCGGCCCAGCGGGCGGACATCCGGCGCCGCCAGGCGGAGACGGGCACGCCCTTCGCCGCCGACAGCGAGGAGCAACTGCTCGCCCGCGCCGAACGGCTGATGCGCGAGGGCGAGTTCCTGCCGGAGCCGGAACCACCCGACGCCGAACCCGGCCGGACCGCCGTCGTCCCCGAGCGGATCATCGGCGCCGCCAACGAGATGCGCGCCGTCAACTTCCTGACCCGCGGGGTCCGCGCGGCCCGCACCGTCGCCCGCGTCACCATCGTCGAGGACGGCCGGCGGGCCGGCTTCGGCACCGGTTTCCTCGTGGGGGAGCGGCTGCTGCTCACCAACAACCACGTCCTGCCCGACGCGGCCACGGCGACCGGCTCCTTCGCCGAGTTCGACCTGGAGGCCGACGTCGACGGCGTGCCCAAACCCGTCGACCCCTACGACCTGGCTCCTGACGAGCTGTTCGTGACCGACCCCGAACTGGACTACACCCTCGTCGCGGTCGCGGTGGGCTCCGACGGCCGACGGCCCGGCGCCGCGCACGGCCGGCTCCGGCTGATCGCCCGGCAGGGAAAGATCGTCATCGGCGAGGCCGTGAACGTCATCGGCCACCCGGAGGGCCGCCCCAAGGAGATAGCGGTCCGCGACAACGGCCTGGTCAACCAGTTGCCGCAGTTCCTGCACTACCGCACGGACACCGCGCCGGGGAACTCCGGCTCGCCCGTCTGCAACGACCAGTGGGAGGTCGTCGCCCTGCACCACGCCGGGGTGCCCGACCCCGACGGCACGGGCTGGATCGCCAACGAGGGCGCCCGGGTCAGCGCCATCCTCCGGCATCTCGCCTCGGCCGACCTGCCCGCCGCCCAGCAGTCGCTCCTCGCCGAACTGGGCGACCAGGCCAGGCCCCCGGACGAACGACTCACCGCCGACCAAGGCGCCCCGGCCGGGCGGGCGGCGTCCGCCCGGACCGAGGCGGCCCCGCGCCCGCGGGCCCGGC
>NZ_JAVRHI010000379.1:0-13073 GCF_034105845.1 Streptomyces sp. CRN 30
CGCGGCCCTACGCGCCGCCGGCGGCCCGCAGCAGACGGGCCGGCAGGTACGGGGAGTCGACCCGCACGTCCCAGCCGCGACGCCGCGCGCGGCAGGCCAGGCCCAACAGCGCGAGGCTGACGTCCGCGTCGCTGTCGTCGGCGCGGTCGGCGACCGCGTAGTGGTCGCGGCGGGCCTCCAGGGCGTCCAGCAGGGCGAGGTTGAAGCTCTCCTCGTCCCCCTCGACGAGCTGGGAGAGGAGCACGGCGGGCGGCGGGGGAAAACCCCGGCCCCTCACCTTCTCGACGTCGTGCACGGCGCGCTCGACGGCGGGCGCGGGGTCCTCACCACGGAAGTACTCCTGCAGCGCCTCGTGGTACGCCGCATAGGCGGAGCCGTCCGCCAGGAACGCGGGATCGACGAGGACGAGCGGCGCGAGGCTCTCCCGGTCGCCGGTGACCAGGGCGAGGTTCACGGCGGTGTGCCAGTGCCCCGCGCCGACGGAACGGGTGTCGGGTCCGGAGACGCACACCAGCGTGGTGCCGCCCACGGTCACGTCGCCCGGTGACCCGGATCCGGCCCGTACGGCGCGGAAGGCCGCCGCGCCCAGCCGGGCGGCCAGAGCGAGGTCGCGGACCATCGATCCGATCCGGTGGACGAAGTCGCCCCGTACCGCCGAGAGCACGTCCTCGCGCACCCGGTGTCGCTCTCTTCGCACTGCTGCCGCCCCGTGGATCCGTCCGGTGGATGATCTCCGCCCAGCCCAGATCGCCCCGCGGACCGTCCACGCGTGCCCGGCCACCGGTCGCCCTCGCGTCCCACAGCCCCGTCCGGCACACTCGAAGCACCGGCCCGACCGGCCCGACACCCCGTCAGAACCGGACGGGCACAAGAGAAGGACCAACGACGGAACCACACCCCAGGTTCCGATTCGGCCTCATTGCCCGACGTGAGCTGCCGTGATACACAGAGTGACGAAACGACCCCTCACATGCCACATCGCACCCCGCGCTACGGGTTCACGCAGGCCGGCTGCAAGGGATCCATAGGAAATCCGCCAATCAATGACGCCAAGTCGACATACGACAGCGGCATCGTCAGCGACAATGGGCCCGACCTCTGTGCACCAGGCTCAGAGGGTGCAGAACTACCCACTAGGGGCGGTGACTTACATGTTCCTTGCAGCCGAAGAAGGCGACATCACCACCATCATCGGCGGTATCGCCCCGGACTGGGGGCCGTTCGGCAGCCTGGGCAACGAGGCCCGGGTGATGATCGAGGTCGTGATGGCGATCGCCATCCTGCTCTGCCTCGGGATCGCGATCTGGGGCGCGGCCAAGCAGCGCATCGGCGCGACGGCCCTGCGCGACACGTTCAGCGCCGAACAGGGCAAGGGCCTCATCATCGCGGGCCTGACCGGTGTCTTCATCATCGGTTCCCTGGGCACGCTCTTCACGATCGTGTACGGGATGGCCGTGTAGCCCCGCGGCCCTGTGCGGCCGGGCGCGCCCGGTTCCGCCGCCCTTCCCCCCCACCCGTCCGTCGTGCCCACCGGCTGAGGTTGCGTTTCCTTGATGTCGAGTCACCACACCGCGTCCACGCGGCGACCAGCACGGCTACCGTCGTCCCCACACCGAATCGTTCCGTACGAGGTCGAGGGGGCGTACGTGGCATGAGCGCCGGTGACGAACACGGCGGCGGGCCCTACGGCGGCACGGGGCAGACCCGCACCCGGCTGCCCGACCCGCACGGCGACGTGTACGGGGGCGCCCGACGAGGCCGCGCCTCCTCCTCACGGAGCCTGGTGACGGTGGTGGGCGTGGTGGTGCTGCTGATCGCGGCCATTGCGTTCGCCAACCGTGGAGGCTCCGATTCCGCGGACGGCTCCACCGCCGGCGCGGACAAGGCGACGGGCTCCCCCACGGCCGCGTCGGGCGAACAGCCCGTACGCACGAAGGCGGCGGGCATCCCGACGGGGTTCGCGCACGACGAGCAGGGGGCGCAGTCGGCTGCGGCCAACTACGCGGTGGCACTCGGCTCGACCGGCATGTTCCGCAAGGAGAGCCGGGACAGCATCGTCGGCACCGTCTACACGGCCGCCGCGGCCGCCGGCCTCCAGGCTCCCCTGGACAAGGCGTACTCGGCGGACTTCCTCAGCAGGATGGGCCTCGACGCCGACGGCAACCCGCCGGACGGCAGCACGTTCGTCTCCCGCGTGGTGCCGGTCGGGACGACGGTCCGGGAGTACCGCGACAGCACGGCCGAGGTGGCCGTCTGGTACATGAGCCTCATCGGCATGTCCGGCGAGCGCACCACTGATCCCGTCACCACCGCCTGGAAGACCTGGACCTTCGACCTGCGGTGGTCCGACGGCGACTGGAAGGTCACCGCGGACACGCAGGAGGACGGTCCCGTCCCGGTCCCGGGTGACGACAGGGCCGCCACCTCCGAGGAGATCGGCAAGGCCGTCGAGGAGTACGGAGGGTTCACGTATGCCCGCTAGCCGGAACCGTGCGCTCAGGCTCACCGGAGCGGTGGCGGCCGTACAGACGGCGCTGCTGCTGCTGGCGACCCGCGCCTACGCGGAGCCCACGCCGAGCCCGAGCCCGAGCGCCTCGAACGAGGACTGCGACCTCATCGCCGGCGAGGCCAGAAGGTACTGCGAGGAGGGCCAGGGCGCCTCCGACGGCGGTGGCGCGCCCAGCGTCAACAGCACCCTCGACCCGCTCTCCTCCCTCGCCCAGGGCTGCGCCGACGCCGCCGCCTGGACCGTCGACAAGCTGTCCCAGGCCGTCGAGGAGACCGCGAACGTCGACTTCACCAACCCGACGTTCCTCCAGCAGTACGCCGTCGTCTTCGCGGCCTCCACCATCCTCACCCTGCTGCTCTGGCTGCTCGCGGTGGCCAAGCGCGCGGTGCGCGGGGTCCCCCTGACCACGGCCCTGTCGGAGGCCATCGGCTTCCTCTGGCTGACGGTGCTGGCCTCCGCGTTCACCCCACTGATCCTGTACACGGTGGTGTCCGCCACCGACGGGGTCTCCGAAGTGCTCGCCCGGGCGACCGGGGGCCAGACCGACACGTTCTTCGGCAACTTCTCCAGTGCCCTGGAGAAGGGCGAGGACATCGGCGGCGGCCCGATCATGCTGATCGTGGTGTCGCTGGTGTCCATCCTCGCGGCCGGCGTGCTCTGGCTGGAGCTGGTCATACGGGCCGCGCTGCTGTACGTCGGCGCCCTGCTCGGCACCGTCGTCTACGCCGGACTCGTCGACAAGAACCTGTGGGGCCACGTCCGCCGCTGGGCCGGCATCATGATCGCCGTCATCCTGGTGAAGCCGGTCATCGTCATCGTGCTGGGACTCGCGGGCGCCCTCGCGGGCGACGAGGGGCCGGACGCCTTCTCCGCGGTCGTCTCCGGCCTCTCCATCATCCTGCTGGCGATCTTCGCCTCCGCGATGATCTACCGGTTCGTGCCCGGCTTCGGCGACGAGATCGCCGGCTCCCGCAACAACCGCCTGATGCAGGGGGCCGAGGGCAAGGCCGCCGCCGTCATCAGCTCGCCCGCGACCCTCGTCGCCCAGGGCATCAAGACCCACAGCACCCGGGCGGACAACAACGGGGGCGGCTCAGCCGCCACGCCCCGCCAGTCCAACCCCGCGTCCGGCGGCGTGGCCGCGCACAGCGCGCGTACACCGTCCGGCGGTGGCGGCGCGGCCGGCGCCTCCGCCGCGCCCCCGCCCCGTACCAGCCCGGTCAACACCCCACACGCCAGCAGCACCCGCAACAACAGCAACCGCTCCGGAGGTGACGGGCGTTGACGACCGATTCCCACGTGTCCCATCCGGTCTCGCCCCGCCGTACGTACCTGATCGGCCGCGCCCGGCCGAACGCGATGATCGGCCGCAACCGTGAGAACGGTGAGATCGCGCTCATCATCGCGGGCGCGTTCCTCGGCATGATGTGCGGGCTCCTCGTCCCGGTCCTCTCCCTGCGGATCGTGCTGCTGATGGGCTTTCCGCTGCTGGCGCTGGCGGCCGTCTACGTGCCGTACAAGCGCCGCACGTTCTACAGGTGGTTCGAGATCAACCGCAGTTTCAAGCGCTCCCTGCGCAAGGGCACCGCATACCGTTCCGGCACCATGGAGGCCGGCACCCGGTCCGACGGCCGCGAGATCGAGGTCGGGCCGCCGCCGGGCATCGGCCGCATCACCTGGCTGGCCGCCCCGTTCGGCCCCGACGAGATCGCCGTGCTGCTCCACGCCGACCGGCGCACCGTCACGGCCGCCATCGAGATCGAGGGCCCCGGCGTCGGCCTGCGCGACTCCGAGGACCAGGAGGCCCTGGTCGACCGCTTCGGCACGCTGCTCAAGCACGTGGCCAACGGCGACGGCTTCGTCACCCGCATCCAGATGCTCGCCCGCACCCTTCCCGCCGACCCGGACGCCCACGCCAAGGACGTCTCCCAGCGCGGGGACGAGCGGGCCCCCGGATGGCTGCAGCAGTCCTACGACCAGCTCCAGTCCATGGTGTCCACCAGCAGCGAGCAGCACCGCGCGTACCTCGTCGCCTGCATGCACTACAGCCGCGAGCTGGCCGCCGAGGGCGCCGCCATGGCCCGCGCGATCCGTCCGCAGGGCGGCCGCAGGCTCGACAAGGACGCCGGCCTCGCCGTCGTCATGGCGCGCGAGCTCACCGACATCTGCTCGCGCCTGCAGGAGGCCGACATCCGCGTCCGGCAGCCGCTCGGACAGGGCCGGCTCTCCTCGCTCATCCACTCCATGTACGACCCGGACCACCCCATCGACCACATCCAGGCCATGACCAAGCGCAACGCCTGGCCGGCCGAGCTGGACGCGATGGAGCCGACGTACCTCCAGGCCAAGACGCGCGAGTCGCTCACCCGCGCCCCCTGGTGCCACGCCACCGCCTGGGTCAAGGAGTGGCCGATGACCCCGGTCGGCGTGAACTTCCTGGCCCCGCTGCTCGTCCACACCCCCGACGTCATCCGGACGGTCGCCGTGACGATGGACCTCGAACCCACCGAGATCGCCATCGAACGCATGCTCACCGAGAAGACCAACGACGCGGCCGACGCCAGCCGCGCCGCCAAGATGAACCGCACCGTCGACCCGCGCGACCTGGCCTCCCACAACCGTCTGGACCAGCGCGGCGAGGACCTCGCGAGCGGGGCCGCAGGCGTGAACCTGGTCGGCTACATCACCGTGTCGTCCCGCACCCCGGAGGCGCTCGCCCGCGACAAGCGGAC
Organism: Streptomyces sp. CRN 30; assembly: GCF_034105845.1. Lineage (NCBI taxonomy): Bacteria > Bacillati > Actinomycetota > Actinomycetes > Kitasatosporales > Streptomycetaceae > Streptomyces > Streptomyces sp. CRN 30. The sequence goes on from NZ_JAVRHI010000379.1 coordinate 5,242, forward strand.
CATAAGGGCCTCGGCCGGCAAGTCGTACCTCAAGCTGGAGTGGTGCGACAGAGAACACCACCGCGCGTTCGTCAACACCCTTCCGTTCGCGACCGGCATTCGAAGGTAGGACTGCTGTCATGCGGGACCCGCTGTCCATCCTCACGGAAGCCTTCACGTCCTTCCTGTTCGGCAAGGTCGAGACGACCAGACTCCCGGTGCGCACCTCGACGGGCCAGGCGCAGGCGGTCTACCTGCCGACCGCCGCGCCCGGCCTCGGCGACTCGGGCGTCATCATCGGCCGCGAGGTGTACTCCGGAAAGGGCTACATCTACGACCCCTTCCAGCTGTACGGACAGCAACTCCCCGCTCCGCACTGGCTGGTCCTCGGCGAGTCCGGCAACGGCAAGTCGGCGCTGGAGAAGACGTACGTGCTCCGCCAGCTCCGCTTCCGCGACCGCCAGGTCGTCGTCCTGGACGCGCAGGGCGAGGACGGCGTCGGCGAGTGGAACCTCATCGCCGAGCAGCTGGGGATAACCCCCATCCGGCTCGACCCGACGGCCGCCCTCAACATGGGCATCCGGCTCAACCCGCTCGACCCGGCGATCACCACCACCGGCCAGCTCGCGCTGCTGCGGACCATCATCGAGGTCGCCCTGGGCCACGGCCTGGACGAGCGGTCCGGCTTCGCCCTGAAGGTCGCGCACGCCTACGTCAACGAGACGATCGTCGACCGCCAGCCGGTCCTCACCGACATCGTCGAACAGCTGCGCCACCCGGAGCCCGAGTCGGCCGAGGCGATGAACGTCCCCATAGACGACGTACGGGCCTGGGGCCTGGACGTGGCGCTCGTCCTGGACCGCCTGGTCGACGGTGACCTGCGGGGCATGTTCGACGGCCCCACGACGGTCGGCATCGACCTGGACGCCCCGCTCATCGTCTTCGACCTCTCCCACATCGACCGCAACTCCATCGCCATGCCGATCCTGATGGCGATCGTCGGCGTGTGGCTGGAGCACACCTGGATCCGCCCCGACCGGAAGAAGCGCATCTTCCTGGTCGAGGAGGCCTGGCACATCATCAACAGCCCGTTCGTGGCCCAGCTCTTCCAGCGCCTGCTGAAGTTCGGCCGCCGGCTCGGCCTGTCCTTCGTCGCGGTCGTGCACCACCTGTCCGACGTGGTGGACGGCGCGGCGGCCAAGGAGGCGGCCGCGATCCTCAAGATGGCGTCGACACGGACGATCTACGCACAGAAGGCCGACGAGGCCAGAGCGACCGGCCGCGTGCTCGGTCTGCCGCGCTGGGCCCAGGAGATCATTCCCACGCTCACGCCCGGCATCGCGGTCTGGGACGTCAACGGCAACGTCCAGGTGGTCAAACACCTGATCACCGAGACCGAACGGCCCCTGGTCTTCACCGACCGCGCGATGACCGAGTCCTCCGCCGACCGCCTGGCGGACGACGCGCTGCGCGCCGCCGAACTGGAGGCCGAGGAGCGGGCGGCGGCCTTCGTGGAGCAGCATCTCGAACTGGACGGGTCGTCGGAGTCGACGGTGGCGTGAGCGGGAGTGGCGTGAACGGGAGCGGCGTGAGCGGGACGAGACCGGAGGAGAACGACCAGCGCGGCATCCCCGACGGGCTGCTGCTCGGGTTCATCGGCTTCCTGATCGGCATGACCGTGCTGGTGTGGACGGCCACGGGGCTCGCGGCCCTGTTCACCCACGGCAGCTGGCCGGACGGCATCGCGTTCACCCGTACGCCCATGGCCGTCCGCCACCTCATCGGCCGGCCGGACGACCTCGCGGGCGCCTGGCCCGAGGCCTCGGCGGACCAGCTCTCCGGGTACGGGCTCTTCTGGGGGCTGCTCATCGGCCAGGTGATGGTGCTGGTCGTGCTGACCGTGTTCGTGGTGGGCACGGTGGCGCGGTGGCGGGCGGTACGGGCACGGGAGAAGGCGGAGCGCGCGGCGGCCGTACGCGGCCCGGCCGCGCCACAGGCACAGCCACAGGCACAGGCACAGGCACAGGCAGAACCGCAGCCTCAGCCTCAGCCTCGGCCTCAACAAGAACAGCAGCAACAGCCGCAGCCGGGCCTCCTGTCGAAGCCCGCGCCGGACCCCGCGCCGGGCCTCGCGGCCGAACCCACGCCGACGCCTCCCCCGGCCACCACCGCCACCGTGACCACCGCCGCCGCCGTGGTGCCCCTGCCGTCACCGGAAGCGGCCGTGTCCGCCGGCGTCGGAGCGGTCCCCGCCGTGGACCCCCTCCTCCCCCTGCCCGGTCCGCGCGTCCCCGTGGTCCTCGGCTCCCCCGAGACCCGCCACCCGGTCGCCGCCGAGGCGCTCCGTGACGCCGCGGGTCCCGCCCTGGTCGTCACCTCCAGCCCCACCCTGTGGGAGGACACCAAGGACGCCCGCGCCAAGCTGGGCCCGGTCCTCCTCTACGACCCGTCCCACCTGTGCGACACCCCCGCCCGCCTCCACTGGTCGCCCTCCCGCGGCTGCGAGGACAAGGCGACCGCGGCGGCACGCGCGGCGGCCCTCCTCGCCCCGGTGCGCCCCACCGCCAAGCTGGACCAGGCGCTCGCGGACGTCGCGGAGACCCTGCTGCGCTGCTACCTGCACGCCGCCGCCGTGGACGGGCGCGCCTTCCGCCACGTCCACCGCTGGGCGCAGGGCAACCAGGTGCAGGACGCGGTCCGAATCCTGCGGACCAGCCCGAAGGCGGCACCCGGCACGGCGGGCGAGCTGGAGTCGGCGCTCACCTCGCACCCCGAACGCCGCGACATGGCCCAGGAACTGACGGCCCGGGCCCTCTCCGCACTGTTCACGGTCAACGTCCGCAACGCGTGCACTCCGCACCGAACGGACTCCCTCGCCTTGGATTCCTTCATCAACGAAGGGGGAACCCTTTACGTGGTGGGGGAACCGATCGAGGATCCCCGGGCGACTCCAGGGGCCATGCCGCTCCTCACCGCCCTCACCGCAAGCGTGGTCGAGCGCGGCCGGACCATGGCCGAACGGTCATCCGCCGGTCGCCTCGACCCACCATTCACCCTCGTCCTGGACGACGTGGCGGCGGTGGCCCCGCTGCCCCAGCTCCCCGAGCTCCTGACGAGCGGAGCCGACCTCGGTCTGCCGACGCTGGCCCTCATGCGCTCCAGGGAACAGGGCCGGTCCCGGTGGCCGCAGTACGAGCTGCCGGTGCAGTGAGGGCGGTGCGGTAAGGGCGGTGCAGTAGGGGCGGTGCGGGGAGAGGTCAGGCCGAGTCAGGAGGGGAAGGTCAGGCGGACTCAGGAGGTCAGGCGGACCGCTTCATCTCGTACTCCAGCTCGAACCCGCCGACCCCGGCGGGACCGGTCGCCCGGACCCCGCTCGCCACGAACCCGGCCTTCCGGTAGAACGCCTCGGCGCGCGTGTTCCGCTCGTGGACGTACAGCCGTACCCGCTCGACGTCCGCCGCCCAGGCCCACTCGAGCGCGGCGTCGAAGAGCGCCCGGGTCACGCCCGCCCCGTCACCCCGGTACGCGGGCCCTACGAACACCCCGACGACGTGTCCCTGGTCGCACGCGACCGTTCCGCCGAACGGGTCCACCGTCCCGGCCCGCTCCAGCAGCACGGTCACCGAACCGACCCACTCCCCGCCGGCCGTCTCGGCGATGAACTGCTGCCGGTCCCGCGTCCCCTCGGCCGCTCCGGCGGTCCACTCCCGCCAGTGTGCGTCCGGCTTGGCGGCGGCCGCCTCGTACGACTCCAGGAACGCCAGCTCCGCCACCGGATCGCGCAGCGCCTCCAGCCGCAGCCGCCGGGCCTGTCCCCACTCACCGGCACGGATGGCGCGTACGACGACACCGTCACCAGGTACGGCTTTCTCGCTGTCCATACGCGCCACCGTAATACCGGGGTACTACGTCCCTCACCTCATATACCGCCACCGTCCGACGAACCACGCCCCCGCGCCGACGAGCATCGACGGCATGATGACGATCCGCCACCTCACCAAGCGCTACGGCGACCGGACAGCCGTCGACGACCTGACCTTCACGGTCCGCCCCGGAGCGGTCACCGGTTTCCTCGGCCCGAACGGCGCGGGCAAGTCCACGACCATGCGTCTGATCCTCGGCCTGGACGCCCCCACCCGCGGCCACGCCACGGTGGGCGGCCGCGCGTACGCCGACCATCCCGCGCCCCTGACGGAGGTCGGCGCCCTGCTGGAGGCCCGCTCGGTCCATCCCGGCCGTACCGCGTACGACCACCTGCTCGCGCTCGCCCTCACCCACGGCATCCCGCGCAGCCGCGTCACCCACGTCCTGGAGCTGACCGGCCTCGCCGAGGTCGCCCGCCGCCGCGTCAAGGGCTTCTCCCTGGGCATGGGACAGCGCCTCGGCATCGCGGCCGCGCTGCTCGGCGACCCGGCGACCGTCATCCTCGACGAGCCGGTCAACGGGCTCGACCCGGAGGGCGTGCTGTGGGTGCGCACCCTCCTAAAGTCCCTCGCCGCGGAGGGCCGTACGGTCTTCGTCTCGTCCCACCTGATGAGCGAGATGGCCCTCACCGCCGAGCACCTGGTCGTCATCGGCCGCGGACGGCTGCTCGCGGACACGACGGTCGCCGCGTTCGTCCGCGACGCCGGTGCGGGCAGCGTCAGGGTCGTCACGCCCGAGGCGGCCCGGCTCGCCGCACTGCTCGCCGGACCGGACGTCGAGATCAGCGCGGCCGGCACCGAGACGCTCGACGTACGCGGCGCGGACGCCCGGCACATCGGCCGCACGGCCGCCGCCCACGGCGTCCCCCTCTTCGAGCTCACCCCGCAGACCACATCGCTGGAGCAGGCCTTCATGGACCTGACACGCGACTCGGTCGAGTACGCCGCCGCCCCGGGCCCCGCCGCCCCCGCCCGACAGCAAGGAGCCCCGGCATGACCACGACCACCACCATCACCTCCGCCGCCACCTCTCCCTACGTCGTCACCCCGGCCCGGGTGCTGCGCTCCGAGTGGCACAAGTTCTGGTCCGTGCGGTCCTCCTGGATCACGTTGGCCACCTCGGCCGTTCTGATCGTCGGCCTGGGCCTGATCGTCGCCGCCACCTACGAGAGCGGCAGCCGTGAGCACGTCGACCCGGTCCAGCTCGGCCTCACCGGCATCCAGCTCGCGGCGATCACGCTGCCCGTCCTGGGCGTGCTGGTCACCGCCGGCGAGTACACGACCGGAATGATCCGCTCCTCGCTGACCGCGGTGCCGCGCCGGGTGCCGGTCCTGTGGGCGAAGGCGGCGGTCCTCGCGGCGACCGTCTTCCCCGTCACCTTCTCGGCCTGTCTGCTCGCCTACCCGCTGGCCCAGACCCTGCTGTCCGGCACCGACCAGGAGACCGCCCTCACCGCCCCGGGCGTCCTGGCCGCGGTGGCCGGCAGTTCGGCGGGCGTCACCGCGCTCTCCGTGTTCGCCCTCGGTCTCGGCGCGCTGCTGCGCTCGGTCGCGGGCGGCATCGGGGCCTTCGTCGGCGGCGTCATGATCCTCCCGGAGGTCGTGAGCATGATCCCCGTCGACGCCGTGGACACCGCCGTCGAGTACTTCCCGGCCCAGGCGGCGGGCAACGTCTCCGCCCTCGACGCACTCCCGGGCTTCCCGTCCCCCGCTGCCTCCCTGCTGGCACTGTGCCTGTGGGCGGTGGCGTCGGTGGCGCTGGCCGGTGTGCTGCTGCAGCGCCGGGACGTATGACGCCGTGACGACGTACGGCAGGAAGGGGGCTGCGGTCGTGGCGGCAGTTGCCGAAGATGGTCCTGTGACACCGCCCCACCCCCTGACCTCCCGTTCACGGGACCTGCTCCAGCGCATCCGTGCCTTCGACGAGCGCCACCCGCGTACGTGGGACCTCCTGGTCACCACGTTCTGGGTGATCGCGGCCCTGACGGACTACGCGAGCAGCGGGTGGCGCAGCACCGCGCAGAACACGGACGTGCCGGACGGGCTGCTCGTCTGCATGAGCCTCGGCTTCACCGTCCCGCTGCTGTGGCGCCGCCGCCGTCCCCTGGCGGCGCTCCTGGCGATCGCGCCGTTCTCCGCCCTCAACGGATGGACGGGCGCCATCCTCCAGGCGTCCCTGGTGCAGGGCGTCGTCGTCTTCCACGTCGCCCTGCGCCGCCCGACGAGGGAACTCGCCTGGGCCGCCCTGGTGGCGCTCGCGCCCCTCGTGGTGGGCGCGGTGCGCTACCCGCAGGCCGCCTGGGACTGGCAGTTCGGCCCGGGCATCTGGTGCTTCACCCTCGCGGCACTCCTCGGCATCGCGGTGCGCTCCCGCAAGGAGTACACGGACTCCCTGGTGGACCGCGCCCGCCGGCTGGAGGTGGAGCGCGACCAGCAGGCCCAGCTCGCGGCCGCGGCCGAGCGGGCCCGCATCGCGCGGGAGATGCACGACATCATCGGCCACAACCTCTCGGTCATCACCACACTCGCGGACGGCGGCGCCTACGCCGCGAAGAGGAACCCGGAGCGAGGAGTGCAGGCCCTGGAAGCGATCGGCACCACGAGCCGGCAAGCGCTGTCGGAGCTGCGCCGCCTGCTCGGTGTGCTCCGCGAGGAGGAAGAGGAGAGCGAAACTCCCACCCGTGCCCCGCAACCGGGACTGGCGGACCTCTCGTCCCTCGTCGAGTCCGTACGGAGCACGGGCCTGCCGGTCCGGCTGACCGTCACGGGAACCGCACCCGCCCAGCCCGCCGGACGGGAGCTCACCGTGTACCGGGTCGTCCAGGAAGCCCTCACGAACACGCTCAAGCACGGCGGGAAGGGAGCCACGGCAACCGTCGATGCGGCTTTCGCACCCGACGGCATCACGGTCACGGTCACCGACACGGGCACGAGCACGGGCCGGGACAGCACCGAGGGCCGTGGCATCACCGGAATGCGCGAGCGGGCCGCCCTGTACGACGGCACACTCGAAGCCGCCCCGCTGTCCGGTGGAGGCTGGCGCGTCCACCTGCACCTGCCTCCGCACCAGGACGCGCAGACATCAGAGAACAGGAACCCCGGCACGTGACGACCGTCCTCATCGTCGACGACCAGCCGATGCAGCGCTTCGGCTTCCGCATGCTCCTGGAGAGCCAGGACGACATGGAGCTGCTCGGTGAAGCCTCCAACGGCATCGAGGCGGTACGCATGGTGGACCGGCTCCGCCCGGACGTCGTCCTCATGGACATCCGCATGCCGGGCCTCGACGGCATCGAGGCGACCCGGCGCATCGTGGCCTCGGGCGACCGCACCCGAGTCCTGATCCTCACCACGTTCGACCTCGACGACTACGCGTACGCCGGGCTGCGGGCCGGCGCCTCGGGGTTCCTCGTCAAGGACGCACTGCCGGAGGAGCTGCTGTCGGGTATCCGTGCGGTGGCCTCCGGTGACGCGGTGGTGGCCCCCAGCCTGACCCGCCGGCTCCTGGACGCGTACGTCGACCATCTGCCGTCCGGCGACGACCGGTCCTCCTCGGAGGACACCCGCCTGGCCACCCTCACCGAGCGCGAACGGGAGATCCTCACGGCGATCGGTCAGGGCTGGACGAACACGGAGATCGCCGCCCGGTTCCATCTCGCGGAATCCACGGTGAAGACCCACGTCGGCCGTATCCTCGCGAAGACCGGCTCACGGGACCGCGTGCAAGCGGTGATCCTTGCGTACGACGCCCGTCTGGTGAAGCCGTCGTAGTGGCCGTAACGACCACCGAACGCAGAAAACCCCCGCCCAGTGAACCCGGGCGGGGGTTTTCTCAATGATTGTTCGGCGGCGTCCTACTCTCCCACAGGGTCCCCCCTGCAGTACCATCGGCGCTGTGAGGCTTAGCTTCCGGGTTCGAAATGTAACCGG
>NZ_JAVRHI010000380.1:0-13622 GCF_034105845.1 Streptomyces sp. CRN 30
GGCTGGCGGCGGTGCGTCCGGACGCCGCGGTGGTCTCCGTGCGCGCGCCCTCCGCGCGGGAGGCGGTGCGCTGGGCGGCGGCGTGCCGTGCGGCCGGCCTGGCCGTGGGGTGCTTCCGTCCTCCTTCCGTGCCCGACGGCATCTCACGGCTCAGGCTGACCGCCCGTGCGGACCTCACCGAGGGCCAGGTCGAACGTGCTGTGCGGTCGATCGGCGAGACGCGACCATGAGTCGGCGTGACACGGCCGTGCGTCGCTCGACGCCGCACGCGGTTACCTCAGGTGGAACGCGGTGGTGAAACCGGCCCAGCTGCGCAGGGAGAAGAGCAGCGCGGGCCCGGCCGGATTCTTCGAATCGCGCACGGCGAGGAGTCCGGCCCAGGGACCGGCCGACGGACGGGCCGTCTCGACACAGTTGTTCGCTCCGGTGCTGTAGCTGCTGCGCAGCCACCGCACCCCGTGCAGTCGCGTACTGGATGGAAGGTGCCTGGACGGGATGTGCCTGTGCGGGATGTGCCTGGGCGGTGCGGGCATGGTGCCTCCTTACGCGCCGGCCGCTGTCGCGGCGAGGAAATCCAATGAGTCGTCGGGCGAAAGGGCGTGCACTTGCAGGGCGTTGAAGGCCTCGGTGTAGGCCTCCAGGTCTTCTTTCCGTTCGAGATAGAGGCTACTCGTCAAGTGGTCGAGAACAACCACGTCGAGATCCGAAGTGCTCGAAAAGGAGAAAATAACGAAAGGACCAGTGACTCCGATGTGGGCTCCGGCAGCGAACGGCAGTACCCGCAGGCCGACATGAGGCAGACGGGCCGCGTCGACCAGCCGCTGGAGCTGCCGGGCCATGACCCCCGGACCGCCCACCTCCCGGCGCAGTACCGCCTCGTCCAGTACGGCGCTGAGGCGCAGGGGCGTGGGGGAGCGCAGGACGTCCTGCCGGGCCAGCCGCACCTCCACCAGTGCGTCCACCCGCTCCTCCGACAGGCCGTCCATCGCGGCGCGGGTCACCGCACGGGCGTACTCGGGTGTCTGGAGCAGGCCGGGGACGACGGTGGTCTCCAGTGTGCGCATCGCGCTCGCCTGGGACTCCAGGCTGATGAAATCGCGGTAGTCCGGCGGGAGCACGCCGCGGTAGGCGTGCCACCAGTGGTGCCGGCCGCCGTCGTCCTCGGAACCCGCGAGTGCCAGGACGACCCCGCGCAACTGGTCGTCCGCGACGCCGTACACGTCCAGAAGTAACCGCACGTCCGCCGGTTTCGCGCCGCTCGTGCCCGTCTCGATACGGCTCACTTTCGACTGGTGCCAACCGGCGAGGCGAGCCGCCTCACCGCTGGTGATCCCCGCAGACGTGCGCAGGGCACGCAGTTCGGCACCCAGTTTTCGACGGCGCACCACGGGCCCGTGCCGCATGGGAGAACTCCTTTACTCCTTTTGAGTCGCCCAAAAAAGGTCTGCCGTCGCAGAGTTCACCGCTTCGAGCGACAGATATATGCATATCTTGGTGGATCGCCACCCTTCACCGGCTCGGTGGTGGCAGGCTGGCGACGAAGCACAGTCCGGGACCGTACTCGAAACCAGTCGCTCCGAACCATCCGCTCCGCGTCGGGTCCCGTCGGAAAGGGTTGAGGTCGCCATGGCAGACCACCTGGAAGCATCCGTCACTCTGCCGAGCGAACCCGCGTCGGTCTCGGCCGCCCGGACCTATGCCGTCGGCACGCTCGCGGAGTGGGGGCTCGCGGCGGGCACGGAGGTGTCCGACACCGTCCGGCTCATCGTCTCGGAGCTGGCCACCAACGTCGTGCAGCACACCCTGGGGCAGTCGCCGTTCTTCACGGTGGACCTGACGCTCGACCGGGACGAGCACCTGCGCGTCGGCGTCACCGACAGCCATCCACGCTTTCCGAAACGGCTGCCGGCCGCTGTCCAGCAGGACAACGGCCGGGGCATGGTGATCATCCGGTGGCTCGCCGCGGAGTGCGGCGGAAGACTGCGGGTCCGCCCCACCGGGGAGGGCGGCAAAACCGTCTCGGTGGAACTCCCGTGGACGGCAGGACGGGAACGCGTCCCGGGCGACCGGCGCGAGCCACGTCACGCCTGAGAGCGCCCGTGCGGGCGCGGCGGACCCGAGGGAGCGCGACGGACCCGAGGGGGTGACCGCACGTCAGGGAGGCGGTCACCCCCTCGGGTGGCTCACTTGACCCGTCCGTACCAGACGCTCTTGCTCCAGATCTTCTGCAGCCGCACCACGTCACCGGTCTTCGGGGCGTGCCAGATCTTCCCCTTACCGGCGTAGATGCCGACGTGGTACACGCTCCGGCCCGAGTGGAAGAACACCAGGTCACCGGCCTTGCGGCTGGACGCGGAGATATGGCGCGTGCGGTTGTACTGCTGGGCCGCCGTGCGCGGCAGCTTCTTGCCGGCCTTCTTGAACGAGTACAGCGTCAGCCCGGAGCAGTCGAAGCGGTGCGGTCCGGTGGCCCCGTAGCGGTACGGGGCGCCCTTCTTGGAAGCCGCGATCTTCAGCGCCTTCGTCGCAGGGGCCGCCGCGGCGGCCTCGGAGGCGACACCGGGAACGACGATCGAGCCGCCGACGGCGGCGATGGTCAGGGCCGAGGCCGTACCGGCGCGGGCCATGAGCGACGGGACACGATTGAGCGCAGTCATGCGCAACCCTTCGTCAGCCGCCTGTGAAGGATGACCTGTCGGATTCGGGCTGGCGAAGTTGCCCGGCCGCACGGATGCGGCTTCACCCCAAGGGCTGCTCGGCCCGGCCATGGCGCGACCGTGCCGGCGACCCGTCGTGCTCGGGTCCTCCACTCCTGCCGATCCACTCCTGTCGACCGGTCATCCGGGCGGCGGCAGGACTCGGCGTCCGCCCGGATCGCCCCGCCGCGGTGGCGGGGTCTTGTCGTCAGACAGGGATCTTGACGCACCTGAGCCGCTATAACCCAACGGAACGTGGAGTTTGTGTTGTTACTCACCACTCATCCGTTCGGGTGGACGGCTGCCCGTTCGGGCCGGCGCGGCAGCTGTGGACCACCCCCCGACCAGCACCGGAAGGCTGCGCTCCGCTTCATCCCCGGGCGCCGTACGCAAGCCGGACGGGCCCGGAGGACGACGCTTTCGTACGCCGAAAGGGGGTACGCCGTTCGGTCCACCGCGTCGGCGGCGAGGACGCGCCCCCGTACGGTCACGCCACGGCAAGGCCAGGCAAAGGGACGGCCAAGAAGTCGCCCGGGGCAACGAGGAGTGATCTTGCCGGGGTTAACGTGACCGAAACCCGGCGCAACTAGCCTGCCACTCCGGCCACCTGCGACGTTGCCCCGTGGCTTCGGCAACCGGACCCCGCACGGTCCGGTCGGAGGAGTGTGAGGTGGGACGTGCAACTGACCCCGCATGAGCAAGAGCGGCTGCTGATCCATGTGGCGGCCGACGTCGCGGAGAAGCGCAGGGCCCGGGGGCTCAGGCTCAACCACCCCGAGGCCGTCGCCCTCATCACCTCGCACATCCTGGAGGGTGCCCGGGACGGCCGTACCGTCGCCGAGCTGATGTCCTCCGGCCGTGAACTGCTCACCCGGGACGACGTGATGGAGGGCATCCCGGAGATGCTCCACGATGTCCAGGTCGAGGCGACCTTCCCGGACGGCACCAAGCTCGTCACCGTCCACGACCCGATCGTCTGACGGGGGCCACCGTGATTCCCGGAGAGATCCTCTTCGCCGACGGCCCGATCGTGTGCAACGCGGGCAGCGAGACCACCCGGCTGACCGTCCTCAACGCGGCCGACCGGCCCGTCCAGGTCGGCTCCCACTACCACTTCGCCGAGGCCAACCCCGGGCTGGAGTTCGACCGCGCCGCGGCCCGCGGGAAGCGGCTCAACATCGCCGCCGGTACGGCCGTACGCTTCGAGCCCGGCATCCCCGTCGACGTCGAACTGGTCCCCCTCGCCGGTGCCCGCGTCGTCCCGGGACTGCGCGGCGAGACCGGAGGTCCCCTCGATGCCTGACATCTCCCGCGCCGCCTACGCCGACCTGTTCGGCCCCACCACGGGCGACCGCATCCGGCTCGCCGACACCGACCTGCTGATCGAGATCGAGGAGGACCGTGCCGGCGGCCCCGGCAACTCCGGCGACGAGGCCGTCTTCGGCGGCGGCAAGGTCATCCGCGAGTCCATGGGCCAGTCCCGCGCCACCCGCGCCGACGGCACCCCGGACACCGTCGTCACCGGCGTCGTCATCGTCGACCACTGGGGCATCGTCAAGGCCGACGTCGGCATCCGCGACGGCCGGATCACCGGCATCGGCAAGGCCGGCAACCCCGAGACCATGGACGGCGTCCACCCCGACCTGGTCATCGGCCCCGAGACCGAGATCATCGCCGGCAACGGACGCATCCTGACCGCCGGCGCCGTCGACGCCCACGTGCACTTCATCTGCCCGCAGGTCGTCGAGGAGGCCCTGGCCGCCGGCGTCACCACCCTGGTCGGCGGCGGCACCGGCCCCGCCGAGGGCTCCAAGGCCACCACCGTCACCCCCGGCCCCTGGCACCTCGCCCGGATGCTGGAGGCGCTGGAGGCCTACCCGGTCAACATCGGCCTGCTCGGCAAGGGCAACACCGTCTCCCACGAGGCGATGCTCTCCCAGATCCGGGGCGGCGCCGTCGCCCTGAAGATCCACGAGGACTGGGGCGCGACCCCCGCCGCCATCGACGCGGCCCTCACCGTCGCCGACCGCACCGGCGTCCAGGTCGCCATCCACACCGACACCCTCAACGAGGCCGGTTTCGTGGGCGACACGCTCGCCGCGATCGGCGGCCGGGGCATCCACGCCTACCACACCGAGGGCGCGGGCGGCGGGCACGCGCCCGACATCATGACGGTGGTCTCCCAGCCGCACGTCCTGCCCAGCTCCACCAACCCCACCCGGCCGTTCACCGTCAACACCGCCGAGGAACACCTCGACATGCTGATGGTCTGCCACCACCTCAACCCGGCGGTCCCCGAGGACCTGGCCTTCGCCGAGTCCCGCATCCGGCCCTCCACCATCGGCGCCGAGGACATCCTGCACGACCTCGGGGCCATCTCGATCATCTCCTCCGACTCCCAGGCCATGGGCCGGATCGGCGAGGTCGTCCTGCGCACCTGGCAGACCGCCCACGTCATGAAACGGCGCCGCGGCGCGCTGCCCGGCGACGGCCGCGCCGACAACCACCGCGTCCGCCGCTACGTCGCCAAGTACACGATCAACCCGGCCCTCGCCCAGGGCATGGCCGGTGAGATCGGCTCCGTCGAGACCGGCAAACTCGCCGACCTGGTCCTGTGGGAACCGGCGTTCTTCGGCGTCAAGCCACTGCTCGTCATCAAGGGCGGCCAGATCGCCTACGCGCAGATGGGCGACGCCAACGCCTCCATCCCGACCCCGCAGCCGATCCTGCCGCGCCCGATGTACGGGGCGATCGGCCGGGCCCCGGCGGCCAACTCGGTCAACTTCGTGACCGACACGGCGATCGAGTACGGCCTGACGGAGCGGCTGGAACTCGGCAAGTCGTTCGTCGCCATCACCTCCACACGCGGCGTCACCAAGGCCGACATGCGGGAGAACGACGCGCGGCCCGAGGTGACGATCGACCCCGACAGCTTCGCCGTGCACATCGACGGCGAACTGGTCGAGGCCGCCCCCGCCGAGGAACTGCCCATGGCCCAGCGCTACTTCCTCTTCTGATGTCCCGGGCAGCACTGCTGGTCCTCGCCGACGGCCGCTTCCCCGCCGGAGGGCACGCGCACTCCGGCGGCGCCGAGGCGGCCGTCAGGGCCGGACGCGTCACCGGCGCCGCGGACCTGGAGGAGTTCTGCCGGGGCCGGCTGCACACCACCGGCCTGGTGTCGGCCGCGCTCGCCGCGGCGGCGGCCCTCGGCGCCGACCCGGCGGAACTGGACGCCGCCGCCGACGCGCGGACCCCGTCGCCCGCGCTCCGTACCACCGCGCGGAAACTCGGGCGGCAGCTGACCCGGGCCGCCCGCGCCACCTGGCCCTCCGCCGAACTCGACGCCCTCGCGCGCGCCTTCCCCAAGGGCGCCCACCAGCCCGTCGTCCTGGGCCTCGCGGCACGGGCCGCCGGGCTCGGACCGGGTGACGCGGCGTACTGCGCGGCGTACGAAGGGGTGAGCGGGCCCGCCACGGCGGTGGTGCGGCTGCTCAGCCTGGACCCGTTCGACGCGACGCGGGTGCTGGCGCGGCTCGCGCCGGAGGTCGACCGGGTGGTCGATCTCTCCGTGGCGGCCGCGGGGCGGGGGGTCGACGCGTTGCCGAGTGCGGCCGCGCCGCTGATGGAGATCGCGGCGGAGGCGCACGCGGCGTGGGCTGTGCGGTTGTTCGCGTCGTGAGCCGTGTTCCTGGGGGCTGCGCCCCCAGACCCCCCTTCGGCCTGCGGCCTCGTCCTCAAACGCCGGACGGGCTGAAAGAGACGCCGGACAGGCCGGCAGAGAAGACAGGAGCCGTCATGCATCTGGGACACGACCACGGTCACGGGGCCGCCGCCGTCAGCGCGGACGCCCGTCGGCCCGACGGCACACGGCGGGCGCTGCGGGTCGGGCTCGGTGGACCCGTCGGGTCGGGGAAGACCGCCACGGTCGCCGCGCTCTGCCGCGCCCTGCGCGACGAGTTGTCGCTCGCTGTCGTGACGAACGACATCTACACCCGTGAGGACGCCGAGTTCCTGCTGCGGGAGGCCGTGCTGCCGCCCGAACGGATCACCGCGGTGGAGACGGGAGCCTGCCCGCACACCGCGATCCGGGACGACATCTCCGCCAACCTCGAAGCCGTCGAGGACCTGGAGGACGAGGTCGGGCCGCTCGACCTGATCCTCGTCGAGTCCGGCGGGGACAACCTCACCGCGACCTTCTCCAAGGGCCTGGTCGACGCGCAGATCTTCGTCATCGACGTGGCCGGCGGCGACGACATCCCGCGCAAGGGCGGCCCCGGCGTCACCACCGCCGACCTGCTGGTCGTCAACAAGACCGACCTCGCCCCGTACGTGGGCTCCGACCTCGCCCGGATGGCCGCCGACGCCAAGGCCCAGCGCGGCGGGCTCCCCGTCGTCCTGCAGTCGCTGCGCGGCGGGCCCGGTGTGCGCGACGTCGCCGACTGGATCAGGTCCCGGCTCGCCGCGTGGACGGCATGAGGACGACGGCCGGCCTGCGCGCGACGGCCCGCGTCCACGCCGTCCGTGACGCCCGCGGCTCCACCGTGCTGCCCGTCCTCGACGGCGAGGGCCCCCTCGCGCCGCGCCGGACCCGGGGCAGCGCGGGCGAGGCCCGGGTGACACTGGTCGGAGCGATGAGCGGACCGCTCGGCGGGGACCGCCTCGTCGTCGAGACCCGGGTCGGCGAGGGCGCCCGGCTGCGCGTCGGATCGGCCGCGGCGACCATCGCCCTGCCGGGCCAGAGCAAGGACGAGGCCCATTACGACGTCCGGATCGATGTCGAGGAAGGAGGCGAACTGCACTGGGTGCCCGAACAGTTGATCTCCGTCCGTGGCAGTGACCTGTACGTCACCACCCGCGTCGACCTCGCCCCGACCGCCCGGCTGGTGCTCCGGGAGGAGCAGGTGCTCGGCCGGGCCGGTGAGGAACCCGGCCGCCTCACCAGCCGGCTCACCGTGCGTATCGCCGGCCGGTGCGTCCTCGACCAGGAACTGGCCTGCGGCCCCGGCGCGCCGGGCGGCTGGGACGGGCCCGCGGTGCTGGCGGGACACCGCGCCGTCGGCCAGATCGTCGTCGTACGGCCCGAGTTCGCGGACCGGCCGCCCCGGGCCGGGGTCCACGAGGAGAGCGTGGCGGTGCTGCCGCTCGCCGGGCCCGCGGCCCTCGTCACGGCCCTGGCCCCCGACGCGCTGCGGCTGCGCCGCCTGCTGGACGGAGCGCTGGCCTCGCTCGACCGGGACGACCGGAGCTGACCGGTCCCACCGTCACCCGGGCCGGGACGCCAGCCACGCGTCCTCCGCCGCGTAGTCGAAGAGGTCGCCGTACGTCCGGGCCATCCCCGGGTACGCCTCCCGCCACTCCCGCCCGGCCAGCCGCCGCTCGATCCAGGCGACGGTGTCGGGGAGCGTCTCGGCGTAACCGGCCACCGGACGGTAGCCCAGCTCCCGTTCCGCCGCCGCCGTCGAGCACACCACCGGCACCGGCACCGACCACGGCGTGTCCCCGACCCCCGGCGCCGGGGGCGGGCCGTCCACCGGCACGTCCTCCACCTCCACCCCCATCACGGCGTCGATCGCCCCGGCGATCTCGGCCACCGTGGGAGCCTCCGGGTCCACGGCGTTGAGCACGCGCGTGCCCGGCCGGGCGGCGGCCAGCCGGACCAGTTCGGCGAGGTTGCGCACGCCCGCCGGATGGAAGCGGCTCGCGCCCCCGTAGGCGAGGACCCGGCGGCGCCGCCCGTCGAGGTTGCGCTTGACGAAGTACAGCTCGCGCGGCGTCCGGCAGTACGGCCCGTGCACGGCGCCCGCGCGGAGCAGGGTGACCGGCAGCCGGTCGCCCGCCGCGAGCAGCTCCCGCTCCAGCGCCACCTTCCGGGTGCCGTACGTGGTGTCGCCCGGGGCGACGGTGCGCTGGTCCTCGGTGAGCGGCACCGGGTACTCGGGGAACCCGTCGGGCTCCTCCTGCGTGTCGAAGTTCCGGCCCTTGCCGTCCTCGTACACCGCGACGCTGGAGACGACCACCGCCGAGCCGACGCGCCCGGCGAGCGCGGTCAGCTGCCGCGCGTGGGCCGCGCCGTACGCGACCATGTCCACCAGTACGTCGCAGCCGTCGCCGACCGCCGCGGACAGGGCGGCGTCGTCCTCCCGGTCTGCCCGCACGGCCCGTACGTGCTCCGGCCAGCCCCCGTCCCGTCCGCCGCCCCGCGAGACGGCGGTCACCTCCCAGCCGTCCCCGGCCAGCGCCCGTACGGCCGCCCGTCCGATCTGCCCCGTCGCCCCGACCACCACAGCACGTGTCATACCGGGACCGTAGGCGGCCCCGGCCCACCGCGTCCCGCGCCTCTGCCGACGGCAGAACCCAGGATTCTCATCCGTTCTCTAGCCGAGCGGCATCCTGGGGAAGCGGCGGCCGCGTGCGCCCTCGCCCTCCCGCTCGGCCTTGACGTCGGCGGCGTACCGGTCGACGTACTCCTGGCCGGAGAGCGCCAGGACGGCGTACATGATCTCGTCGGTGATCGCGCGGAGGACCGCCTTCTCGTCCTCCATGCCGGCGTACCGGGAGAAGTCCAGGGGCGCGCCGAAGCGGATAGCGACGGGCCGCGGGCGCGGGAGGCGCCTGCCCGGCGGCTGCGCCTCGAACGTGCCGATCATCGCGCACGGCACCACCGGCACCCCCGCCTTGAGCGCCATCACCGCGACCCCGACCTTGCCCTTGTAGAGCCGTCCGTCGTGCGAGCGGGTGCCCTCGGGGTAGATGCCGAGCAGCTCGTCCCGGCGGAGCACGCCGAGCCCTTCCCGGATCGCGGCCCGGCCCGCCTCCTTCCCGGACCGGTCCACCGGGATCTGCCCGGCACTGCGGAAGAACGCCGCGGTCAGCCGTCCCTTGACACCGGGCCCGGTGAAGTACTCGGCCTTGGCGAGGAACGTGATCCGCCGCTTGAGGACGGCCGGCATCAGGAAGTGGTCCGAGAAGGAGAGGTGGTTGCCGGCGACGATGGCCGCGCCGGACGCCGGCACATGGTCGAGGCCTTCGATCCGGGGCCTGAAGAGGAGTCTCAGCAGCGGGCCCAGTACGACGTACTTGAGCAGGTGGTAGAACACGGCTCGCCCCCAAGAAGCTGCTCGTTCCCGCACGTACGAGAGCGACGCGCGTGGGTGAGGGCCGCACGCACGAGAGCGCCGCACGTACGGGATGTGCCGTAACCGTACTCCCGCACCGGCCCGTCCCGAACGGTCCCGGCCGCACTGATCCGGGGGTATCCCCGGGGTGGTCCCTGGGGTCAGGGACCGGGCGGCTCCCTAACGTTTGCGTTGCACGGGCCGTCAGTCGGCGGCCCTTCCGGACTCTTCCGTAGGTTCCCTCATCCGGGCCGCGAGTTCCACTCTCGACCGGATGCCGAGCTTGGCGTAGGCATGACTCAGGTGGTACTCCACGGTCTTCGTGCTGAGGACCAGTTCCCCGGCGATCTGACGATTGGTCAGACCGGTCGCCGCGAGCTGGGCCACGGCGTGTTCCTGCGGCGTCAGCCGCTCTCCCGCCCAGGCGAGCGGTGCGGCGGCACCGGGGGCGGCCCCGCAGGCGGTCAGTTCCCGGTCGCAGTGGCGCAGGAAGGGGATCGCGCCCAGTTCGGCGAGGCGGCTCCGGGCCGCGCGCAGGTGCTCCAGGGCTGCGGTCCGCCGGCCGGTCCGGCGCAGGAAGCCGCCGAAGTCCAGGTCGAGGCGGGCCTGCGCGAACGGCAGGCCGAGCCGGCCGGACCGGTCGACGGCTTCGGCGAACGCCCCCGTGGCGAGCTTCGGCTCGCGGCGGGCCGCGTGGAGGAGCCCGCGCATCCGGCAGACGTTGGCCAGGGCCGAGGCACGCGAACGGTCCAGCGCCCGTCGCTCCAGCGCCGTCAGCACCCGCTCGGCCTCGTCCGGCAGCCCCTCGGCGATCAGCGCCTCGGCCAGCAGGTCCCGCCAGGGGACGACGCTCGGTTCCGCGGCGAAGTCCAGGTCCTCGTGGACGAGAAGGGTCCGCAGCAGGGCGACGGCCGTCGCGTGGTCGCCCCGGACGGAGGCGAGGAAGGCACGGCCGTACGTCACGAAGATCTCGACCATCGCGGACTCCTCGACCACCGGATCGCCGCGTGCCGAGCCCAGGCACTCCTCGGCGCGCCCGAACTCGCCCCGGGCCGCGAGGGGGAGCGCGGCCTCCGCCTGCACCACCGGCGCGATCCAGCGCTGTCCCAGGTCCTCCGCGATCGACGCGGCGGACTGCCAGTGGGTCATGGCCATGTTCCACGCGCCACGGAGGAACTCGACCTTCGCCAGCATGGTCAGGGCGATCACCCGCAGCGGCACCGGTCCCTGCCGGGTCAGTTCCACCGCCCGTTCCAGGTCCTGCTGGGCCTGGGCCACGCGGTCCGAGTAGAGGTACAGGGAAGCCCTGCCCATCAGCAGTTCGAGGTCCTCGGGCCCGACCAGGGGAGCGGCGGGCAGGGACGCGGCGAGGCGGAACCCCTCGTCGAAGGCGCCCAGGTGCCCGAGCGACGTGAGGTGGATGAAGCGCAGCGTCCCGCCGGACCGCGCCCGGCCGCCGTGGAGCCGGGCCCGCTCGGCCCACCTGCACACCTGGGAGGAGTGGCCCTCCATCATGTGCACCGCCACGTACTGCTCGGCGATCCGTGCCTCCAGCGCGGAGTCGGTGCCCGGCGTGTGCGTCCGCCACGCCTCGTCCAGCAGCACCCGCGCCCGGGTGACACGCTCCGCGAACAGCGCGAGGTGGGCCCGCGCGCAGCACCGTGCGGCCCGGTCGGTCGCGTCCGGGAGCGCCGCCACGACGGCGGCGGCCTCCTCCTCCCGGCCCTCGAAGAGGTAGGCCTCCACCGCCTCGCAGTCGAGCCGGCCCCGTTCCGCGGGACGGGAGGTCAGCCCCGCCGCGTACCGCAGGAGGGGAGCGGCCTCGCCCCAGCGCCCGACAGCGCCGCGCCGGCGGGCCCAGGCGGCGAGTTCGGCGGCCATCCGGTCGTCGGGCCCGAGGGTGGCGCGGGCACGGTGCTGCAACCGCACGAACTCGTTCTCCTCGGCCTCGGCCGCCCGGACGTGCAGTGCGGTGCGGCGGACCGGGCCCAGCCGGTGGTAGACGGCGGCCCGGACCAGCGGATGGGTGAAGGAGATGCCGGCCGTGGCGTCGCCGGGTGTCTCCTGCAGCAGCCCGAGCGCCAGGGCCTCGCCGAGGGCGGCCACCGGGTCGCTGACCTGTGCCAGGGCGGCGGCGCGGCCCAGGGTGCAGCGGATACCGAGCACGGCCGCGGCGCGCACCAGAGCCCGCGCGTCCGGCCCGCAGCGGGCGAGCCGGTCCAGGACGGAGCGGGTGTACGACCGCGGCGCGGGCAGTGTGGCCCCCGGCCACCGGAACGCGGCCTCGGGCGCCTCCTCCAGCAGGGCCCGGCAGTGCAGCGGGTTGCCCCGGGTGTGGCTGTGCAGGCGCAGGGCGGCGTCCGGGGAGAGCGGCTCGGTCAGCAGCCGGGCGCTGAGGCCGATGAGGTCGGCCGCCGCCAGACCGGTCAGGCGCAGCCGCACGGCCGTGTCGTCCGTGACCGTGCGGCGCAGTCCGCCCGGCATCCGCGGATCGTCGGCCTTGCGCACGGCCAGCAGACAGAGGACGGAGTCGGCGCGCAGGCGGCGCAGCGCGAAGGTGAGCGCCTGCGAGGAGGGCACGTCCAGCCAGTGCGCGTCGTCCACGACGACCAGGACGGGCTCGCCGTTCTGCAGCTCCGCCAGGTGTTCGAGGAGCGCGACTCCCGCGGTGGGCGGGTCACTGAAGGCGGTCCGGCCCATCAGCTGGCTCAGCACGCCGTAGGGCAGTTCGCGCTCGTTCTCCTCGCCGACCGCCGTCAGGGCGTTCGCCCGCGCGTGGCCGGCGACGAAACGCCGGAGGAGCGCCGTCTTGCCGATGCCGGCGGGCCCCTCGACGACGGCCAGGCGCGGCCGGCCCTCGGACGCCTCCCGGTACAGCCGCCGCAGTGTGAGCAGCTCACCGGTGCGTCCGAGGAACACGGCCCCTGGTCCGAGTCCCGCCGGCGGTGTCTCATCCGTCACGGCACTCCTCCGGGGGAGCGTCGTCCCCTTCCTGGCCCGGGGGCCGGTGGGCGCGCCCGGCCCTCACGGGACGGCGTCCGGTTCGCGGCCTCCCTGGTCGAGCCGGAAGGGCGGGTACACGTCGGTGAGCAGCGCCGCGTAGGCAGCCACCCGCAGCACCCAGCGGTTGAGCCCGAGTATCAGGTCGAACAGCGGCCGCGGGTACCGGCCGGTGAAGGCCAGCGCGACACCGGCGTACAGCGTGAGCAGTGCGACCAGTCCGCCCGAGAACCACGGTCCGCCGCCGCTGCCCAGGAAGAAGCCCAGCAGCAGGGAGTGCGGCAGGACCAGCAGCCACCATTTCACCAGGACCAGTCCGCGGGAGAGCCGCGGGGGACGGTCCAGTTCGAAGTGCGCCGGATAGTCGGGTACATCGGCGAGGGTGAACGGCGGATAGCGGTCGGTGCCCAGAGCGCCGTAGGAGTAGTAAGTGACGCGCCAGCTCCACCGCAATACACCGGTGTTGAAGTCGAACAGCGGGCGCGGATAGCGGCCCGTGAACAGAATGGCGAAGAACGCCACCACGCTCGTCACCAGGAATGCCGTCCACAGGAAGAAGAGGACGACGTAGTGGGGGACGGCGAGCAGCCACTTCACCAGCCAGAGCCAGCGGGACAGCGGTGCGTCGAGTGTCGCGGTCAGCCGCGCGGGATGGGGCGACGGAATCTCGCTGAGCTTGTTATTTAACCTTTGCGAGCTTTGAGCTGGTTTCGTTCGGCGATGGTCTCGGGGCGTCTGGTCGTTTTCCCCACGTCATGGCGGGGTGCGGGACGTCGGTTCTTCGATCCAAGTGGGCGTCCTGGACCGGGTG
>NZ_JAVRHI010000381.1:0-15031 GCF_034105845.1 Streptomyces sp. CRN 30
GGAGTCGCCGGTGCCCGCCGGGCCGCCGCCACCACCGCCGTCC
Source organism: Streptomyces sp. CRN 30 (assembly GCF_034105845.1). Lineage (NCBI taxonomy): Bacteria > Bacillati > Actinomycetota > Actinomycetes > Kitasatosporales > Streptomycetaceae > Streptomyces > Streptomyces sp. CRN 30. Next base: position 44 of record NZ_JAVRHI010000381.1, read on the forward strand.
GAGCCGCTCGTGTCGCCGCCGGTGCCCGGGGTGTCCCCAGGTCCGGCTGTGCCGCCGTCCGTCGTACCGCCCGAGCCCGGGGCGCCGGGGCTCGTACCGGGTTCGGTGCCCGCGGGGGGCTCGCTGCCGGTCTCTCCGCCGGGCGTCTCGGCGTCGCCGCCACCGCCCGTGGCGGTGTCGCCGGTCTCCTGCTCGTCGGTGTCGCCCGGCGTCTCCTCGGCCGACGGGGAGGGCGGGGCCTGGATGACGTCCGCACCTTCCTGGAGCTGCAGGTCGAAGTCCTGCGGAGTGGTGCCCTCCAGGGCCGCCTGCACGTACTGGGCCCAGATCTGCGCGGGCGGTCCGCTGCCGCTGACGCGCGGCAGGCCCATCGCGCCGTACAGCGGCTGCTGCACGCCGGACTCCGGGTCCTGCCCCATGACGGTGACCACGGTGGCGAGACCGGGCGTGAAGCCGGCGAACCAGGCCGCCTTGTCCTGCTCCGCCGTGCCCGTCTTGCCGGCCGCCGGGTGGCCCGACGCCTGGGCCGCGGTGCCGCTGCCGTTCTGGACGACCGACCGCAGTACGGACGTCGTCGTGTCGGCGGCCTGCCGGGTCACGGCCTGCCGGGTCTTCTGCTCGGGGAGCGTGACTTCCTGGCCGTTCTTGGTGATCTTCGTGACGAGGGTGTACGGGGTGTACTCGCCGTGGTTGGCGAGGGTCGCGTACGCCCCCGTCATGTCCAGCACGCTCGCGGTGGCGGTGCCGAGGGCGACGGCCGGGTACGGGTCCATGTTCGGGGTGCCCTCCGGCACGCCCAGGTCGATCGCGGTCTGCTCGACCTCGGCCGGGCCGACGTCGACCGCCATCTGCGCGTACACCGAGTTCACGGACTTGTCGGTGGCCTCGCGGACGGTGATGTCGCCGTAGTCGACGTCGTCCTGGTTCTCGGGGGCGTACGTGCCACCGCTCCAGCCCTGCACGGGGCGGGTGCTGTTGCCGTCGTAGATCGAGTTCGGGGTGATCGGCTGACCGCCCTGGGTCCGCGAGCCGTTCTCCACCGCGGAGGTGAACACGAACGGCTTGAACGTCGAACCGACCTGGTAGTCGCGGCGCGTCGCGTTGTTGTAGTACTGCTGCGTGAAGTCGATGCCGCCGTACATGGCGACGACCTGGCCGGTCTTCGGCTCGATGGAGACGCCGCCGACCCGGACGTAGTTGTCGACCTTGTTGTTCTCCTTGTCCAGCTTGTCCATGACCTGCTCGTCGACCGCCTTCACGAAGGCGTCCTGCTTGTCCTTCTGCAGGGAGGTCGTGATGCGGTAGCCGCCGCCCCGGAGGGTCTCCTCGTCGATGATGCCGCTCTCGTCGAGGTACTGCTTCACCGCCTCGACCAGGTAGCCGCGCTGGCCGGACATGCCGGTGGAGGACGACACGGTCTCCTTCGGCGTCGGGAACTCCGCCTCGGCCCGCTCGGACTCCGACAGCCAGCCCTCCGTGACCATGCCGTCGAGGACGTAGTTCCAGCGCGCCACGGCCGCGTCCTTGCCCTCCGGGTACGCGATCACGTCGTACACGCTGGGCGCGTTCAGCAGCGACGCCAGGTACGCGCCCTGGGCGGCCGTCAGCTCGTCCGCGTCGACACCGTAGTAGGCCTGGGCGGCGGCCTGGATGCCGTAGGCGTTGCGGCCGAAGAAGCTGGTGTTGAGGTAGCCCTCGAGGATCTCGTCCTTGGACTTCTCGCGGTCGAGCTTGATCGCGATGAAGAATTCCTTGGCCTTGCGGGTGATCGTCTGCTCTTGGCCCAGGTAGTAGTTCTTCACGTACTGCTGGGTGATCGTCGAGCCGGACTGCTTGCCCTTGCCGGTCGCGGTGTTCCACGCGGCGCGGACCATCGCCTTGGGGTCGACGGCCGACTGCGAGTAGAAGTCGCGGTCCTCGGCGGCCAGCACCGCGTGCTGGGCCTCCTTGGAGATCTGGGCGAGCGTCACGTTCTCGCGGTTGACGCTGTCCCGGGCGTCGCGGGCGAGCTGGCTGCCGTCCGCGTACAGGTAGACGTTGCTCTGCTTGGTCGCGGCCGCGTTCGCCGCGGGGATCTCCACGAGCTGGTAGCCCAGCACGAACGCGCCGATGAGCAGCATGGCGCCGACCAGGAAGGTGCCGAGCACCATCCGCCAGGTCGGGAACAGCCGTCGCCAGCCGGTGCGCTTGGGGCGTTTGGACTTCTTGCCCTTCTTGCCGCCGTCGTCACCGCCGTTGCCGCCTTCGCCGCCGTTGCCGCCGCCGGTGGAGGCGTTGGCCGCGGTGGCGATCGGAGCGGTGGCCTGTACGGCGGTGCGGGCGTCGGCCGGGGGCCTGGTGGAGGAGACGGCGGCGAGGACGGTCGTGTCCGTGTCCGGTGTGCCGCCGGGAGCTCTGCCCTTGGGCGCGGCCGAGGGTACGGGGGAGGTCCTGGGCTTCGACGCACCCGGGGAGACGGCGGCGAGGACGGTCGTGTCCGTGTCTCCGCCGGGGCCCTTGCCCGGCCCCTGCTTCGGTCCCTTGCCCGAACCCTGTTCCGGTCCGTTGCCCGGGCCCTGTTTCGGTCCCTTGTCCGGGCCCTGGCCCGGGGCTGCGGCCTGGGACGCGTTCGCCGTCGTGGCGACGGGTGCGGCGTCCGGGCGGCCCTTGCCGCCCGTGCCGGATCCCTTGTCGGCCGGCTTGCCCGTGCCCGGGCGGTCGCCGGGGGAGATGGCGGCGAGGACGGTCGTGTCCGTGTCCGAGCCCCCGCCCGGCCTCTTGCCCGGTCCGTTGCCCGGCAGCTTCTCCGGTCCGTTGCCCGGGGCGCCGTCCGGACGGTTGCCCTGGCCTCGGTCCCGGCCCTTGCCCTGCCCCTGGCTCTTGCGCTGCCCCTGCCCCTGCTCCTGGCCCTGGTTCTTGCCCTGGCCCTCGGCGGGGCCACCGGCCGAGCCGCTCGCGGCCGGACGCTCGGTGTCGGAACCGGCGCCTGCTCCTGCACCGGCACCGGTACCGGCGCCGTTCGGGCGCGTGCCCGTCCCGCGGGCCGGGCCCTTGCCCGGGTCACCGTTCATGTTCCCGTTCTGCGCGCTGCCGGGAACCCCGCCCCGGACACCGCCCGGTACGTCGCCCGGGTCACCGCTCCGGGTGCTGCCCGGAACTCCACCGGAGACTCCGCCGGGAACGCCACCAGGAGCCCCGCCCCGAGCCCCCCCGCGGGCGTTGTCCGGAACGCCGCCCCGGACGCCGCCCGGCACGTCGGCCGGGCTGCCGCCCCGGGCATCGCCCGGACCACCGCTCCGGGCCCTGCCCGAGTCGTCCTTCCGGTTCCCGCCCGCGCCGGCGCCCTGGCCCGCGGCCGAGTCATCACCGTCCGGACCGTTACGGCCGTTACGGGCACCCCGGCCACCCGGAACACCCGGGCCACCCGGAACACCCGGAACACCCGGGCCACCCCCCGTGGCCCCGGAGGTCCTGGGAGTCCCGGCGGCCGCGGAGGCCCCCCTGGGCTCCACGGGCTCCGTGGCCCCGGCAGGGCCCTGTTCCGGGTCCTCCGGAGTCTCGGGCCGAGCCGTGGGCTCCGGTTCCCTCGATGCCCAGCCCTGGCTCTTCCGCTGCGGCTGCGGCTCGTCGCTCATCAAGCTGCCGTGCTCCTGTTTCGCGTCCTACGTCGCCGTACGTCGTCGTACGCCTTCTGCGCCCCCACCTGGAAGACTCTTCCACCGCCCAGACCGTTGCACCGGTCCCGGCACGTTTCGCGCTCGCGCCCGAAAACCCGTGGCCCGACGTTCCAGCCGCCTACTAAGCTCGTGCGCTTCGGCCCGAACCGGCCCGGAGGCGCGTCTCTGACGCCTTCGGGACGTCCAAGATGTTCGGGTCGCTCGGCACGTCCAGCACTTCCAGCACAACTTTTCGCAGCGGTGGGAGGTTCCTCGTGGGGACAGGGCGGTTGTACGCCGCCGTCGCCGCCGGTGGTTTCAGGCGGTACGCGACGTATCGGGCGGCCACCGCGGCAGGGGTGTTCACCAACACCGTCTTCGGGCTCATCCTTGCATACACCTACATCGCCCTCTGGGACGAGAGACCCCATCTCGGCGGGTACGACCAGGCGCAGGCGCTCACCTACGTGTGGGTCAGCCAGGCGCTGCTGGTCGTGATGTCCATCATGGGCGGCGGCTTCGAGAACGAGCTGATCGAGCGGATCCGCACCGGGGACGTCGCCGTCGACCTGTACCGGCCCGCCGACCTCCAGCTGTGGTGGCTGGCCGGGGACCTGGGGCGGGCCGCGTTCCAGCTGCTGGGGCGGGGGGTGGTGCCGCTGGTGTTCGGGGCGCTGGCCTTCGAACTCGCGCTGCCCGGGACCCTGTTCACCTGGCTCGCGTTCCTCGTCGCGGTCCTCCTCGGTCTCGTCGTCGGCTTCGCGATCCGCTTCCTGGTCGCCCTGGCGGCGTTCTGGCTCATGGACGGCCTGGGCGCGGCCCAGCTCGCCGGCCTGTGCGGGATCTTCTTCTCCGGGATGCTGCTCCCGCTGAACGTGTTCCCGGGGGCGCTCGGTGAGACGGCCCGCCTGCTGCCGTGGTCGGCGCTGCTCCAGAAGCCCGTGGACGTCCTGCTGGGGGAGGCCGAGCCGCTGGCCACCTTCGCCTTCCAGGGCGCGTGGGCGGCGGTGCTGATCGCGGTGGGACGGCTGCTGCAGACGGCGGCGACGCGGAGGGTGGTGGTGCAGGGTGGCTAGCCCGGAGACCGACGGGTACGGCCCGCGCAGCGCCTACGGCCCGTACACCCCGTACGCCCGGCTGCGGAACGGACTGCGCGCCTACTGGCTGATCACCGCGATGTGGATCCGCTCCACGATGGCCTACCGGCTGTCCTTCGCGATGACCACGTTCGGCAACTTCGCCGGCACCGTGCTCGACTTCGTCGCGATCATGCTGATGTTCTCGCAGGTCGACGCGCTGGGTGGCTACGCCCTGCCGGAGGTGGCCTTCCTGTACGGCCTCACCAGCACCTCCTTCGGGCTCGTCGACCTGGCGGTCGGCTCCATGGACCGGCTCGGGCAGCGGGTGCGCGACGGCACGCTGGACACGCTGCTGGTGCGCCCCGCGCCCGTGCTGGCACAGGTCGCCGCGGACCGGTTCGCGCTGCGCCGGCTCGGCCGGGTCACCCAGGGGGTGCTGGTCCTCGGGTACGCCGTGGCCGTACTCGACATCCAGTGGACGCCGCTCAAGGTCCTGATGGTGCCGGTGATGCTGCTGAGCGGGAGCCTGATCTTCGGGTCGCTGTTCGTGGCGGGCGGGGCCTTCCAGTTCGTCGCGCAGGACGCCTCCGAGGTGCAGAATGCCTTCACCTACGGCGGTACCGCCCTGACCCAGTACCCGCCGACGGTGTTCGCCACGGAGATGGTGCGCGGGGTGACCTTCGTGCTGCCGCTGGCCTTCGTCAACTGGCTGCCCGCGCTGTACGTGCTGGGGCGGCCCTATCCGCTCGACCTGCCGGGCTGGGTGGCGTTCGCGTCACCGCTGGTGGCGGCGGGCTGCTGCGCGCTGGCGGGTCTCGCCTGGCGCGCGGGACTGCGTTCGTACCGGAGCACGGGGAGCTAGACGCACATGGCACACACGGAACGCATGGCGCACGCGGAGCCTGCGGCACATACAGGACCTGATCGACGCACAGCGCACGACTTCATCCACCTCGACCGCGTCGAGAAGGTCTTCCAGGTCCGCAAGAAGACCGGATTCCTGCGCAGCGAGCGGCGGGAGGTGTGGGCGGTCGACTCGATCTCCTTCACCGTGGCGCGCGGCGAGATGGTCGGCTACATCGGGCCGAACGGCGCGGGCAAGTCCACCACCATCAAGATGCTCACCGGCATCCTGACCCCGAGCGGCGGCCGGCTGCGGGTGGCCGGTATCGACCCCTCCCGGGAGCGGACGCGCCTCGCGCACCGCATCGGTGTCGTCTTCGGCCAGCGGACGACCCTGTGGTGGGACCTGCCGCTGATCGACTCGTACCGGCTGATGCACCGTATGTACCGCATCCCGGACGCCCGTTACCGCGCGAACCTCGACCGCTGTGTCGAGCTCCTCGACCTGGCCGACCTGCTGGACGTGCCCGTGCGGCAGCTCTCCCTCGGCCAGCGGATGCGCGGTGACATCGCGGCGGCGCTGCTGCACGACCCGGAGGTGCTGTACCTGGACGAGCCGACGATCGGCCTCGACGTCATCAGCAAGGCCAGGGTGCGGGAGTTCCTGCGGGACCTGAACGCCGAGCGCGGCACCACCGTGCTGCTCACCACGCACGACCTCCAGGACATCGAGCAGGTCTGCCGGCGGGTCATGGTCATCGACCACGGGCGGCTGATGTACGACGGCGCGCTCGCCGGACTGCACGAGGCGGGCGAGAGCGAGCGGACGCTGGTGGTGGACCTGGAGCGGGAGCTGCCCCCGATCGACGCGGCCCCCGCGCGCGTGGTGAAGGTGGAGGGGCCGCGGCAGTGGCTGGCGTTCCCGGCGTCGGAGTCGGCGGCCCCGCTGGTGGCGCGCATCGCGGCGGAGTACCCGATGGTGGACCTGTCCGTGCGGGAGCCGGACATCGAGGCGGTGATCGCGAAGATGTACGCGGAGCGGACGGGCGGGCCCGGGGAAGTGAGTCCGTAGCCCGGCGCGCTACTTGCTCGTAGGCTGGCCCCCATGACCGACGAACTCCCCGAAGTCCGGCCCGCGGACGGCGCCTTGTCCTCCGACGGCCTGCGGGCCTCCGACGCCGACCGTGACCGTGTCGTCGAGCAACTGCGGGACGCCCTGGCCGAGGGCCGCCTCGACATGGAGGAGTTCGAGGAGCGCCTGGAGGCGACGTACAGGGCGCGCACCTACGGGGAGTTGACCCCGATCACCCGGGACCTGCCGGGCCAGGGGGTCGCCGCCCCGGATCCCGTCGCCACCCCGGTGTCGATGACCAAGGACCCGGCTCCGCACGCGGACTGGTCGCGGCGCATAGTCGGCGGCGAGGGCTCGTCCACATGGGGTGTGGCGGTCATGTCGGGCTTCGAACGCAAGGGGCGCTGGACCGTGCCGCGGCGCTTCAACAGCTTCGCGTTCTGGGGCGGCGGCGAGATCGACCTGCGGGACGCGGACTTCGCCGACCGTGAAGTGGTGATCAACTGCGTGGCGATCATGGGCGGTATGAGCGTGACCGTGCCGCCCGGCGTCGAGGTCGTCGTGCGCGGCGTGGGCATCATGGGCGGTTTCGACCACAGTCAGGAGGGCGTGCCGGGCGAGCCCGGCGCGCCGCGCGTGGTCATCACCGGGTTGGCCTTCTGGGGCGGCGTCGGCGTCGTCCGCAGGCTGTCCAAGGCCGAGCGGCAGCGTCAGAAGGAGGCCCGCCGCCAGGAGAAGCTGGACCGCAAGGCCGCCCGCAAGGAACTCGACGGGTCCGACGCGTCCGGCGGGTCCCTCAGGGACCACATGGCCGACTTCCGTGAGACCCACCGGGACGCCATGGAAAGCACCCGCGAGGCCCACCGCGAGGCGATGGAGACCGTCCGCGAGGCCCTGGAGGACCACCGCGAGCTGCAGCGCGAACGTCGGGACGCCCGGCGCGAGCAGCGGGACGCCCGCCGGGAGCAGCGGGATCGGCGGCGGGACGGGGAGTTCTGAGGGCGGCCCCCCACAGTTCTGCGGAGCTCCAAGGACGGCCCGCGTCCCCTCACAGCTCCGCCGGGACCGCACCCTTCAGTGACTCCAGCTCGAACACCTCGGCCATGCGCGCGTACCCCCGGTCGCTGGGGTGGAGGTGGTCCCCCGAGTCGTAGTCGGCGCGCAGCCGGCGCGGGTCGTACGGGTCGTGCAGCGCCTTGTCGAAGTCGACGACCGCGTCGAACACCCGGCCCGCGCGGATCTCGGCGTTGATCGCCCGCCGGGCCTCCTCGCGGTCGTCCCGGTAGCCGCGGTGGCCGCGGAAGGGCATCAGGGTCGCGCCGACGACGCGCAGCCCGCGCGCGTGGGCGCGGTCGACCAGCTGCCGCAGCCCGTCGAGGACGGCCTGAGGGTCGGGGCGGTCCGGGTCGCGCAGGATGTCGTTGACGCCCAGGTCGATGACGACGGCCCGGACACCCGTACGGCCGAGCACGTCGCGTTGGAAGCGGGCGAGCCCGCTCGGGTTCTCGGCGGGCCGGCCGATGCCCCCGGTGAGGACCCGGTTGCCGCTGATGCCCTGGTTGACCACGCTGTAGCGGGGCACGTCGTAGGAGCCCGCGGCCCCCCGCAGCCGGGCCGCGAGGACGTCCGTCCAACGCCGGTTGGCGCCCACGGTGGAGGTCGAGCCGTCGGTGAGGGAGTCGCCGAGGACGACGACCGTGCCGTCCGCCTCGTTGCTGAGCACGTCGAGGGCGGTGACGTAGCGCCAGTAGGTGGTCTGCGTGGTGTACGGCTGCCCGCTGACGTCCTGCGTGTGGTCGCCCTCGGCCGCGTACGAGATCTGCCGGGCCTGCGGGTGGTAGGTGACCGGGCCCGACGGGACGGGGGAGTAGGTGGTCACCAGCACGTCGGTGCCCTGCGTGACCGTGATCCGTACGACGTCGCTGACGGCCTGCTCGCCCGGCGGGACGACGACGGAGGTGCTGCCGCCGAAGGTGAGGCGGCGCATGCTGTCCGCCGTGGCGGCGGCACCGCCCGCGGAGGCGGCGACCGCGATCGAGGCGTGGGAGAGGGTCAGCGGCTGTTGTCCGTAGAGGTTGGACAGCGTGACGCGGGCACTCGTACCGCCGACGGCCGTGTGCACCACGTTGCGGACCGAACGGCCCGCTAGGCCGTTCGTCCCGGTGCCCGGCTCGCCGCCCATCGGCGAGGCGGACCAGGCGCCGACCCAGGTGCCGGTGGAGACCGGGGCGGCCGGGTTGTGCGGGCGGCCGCCGGAGAGGGGCCGGTGCTCGGCGCCGCCGTGCCGGGAGGCGGCGGTGACCGTGGCGTATATCGCGGCCGATACGGCCACGACCAGCGCGCAGATTGCAGCGAGCAAGGCATAACCGTGACGCTTGGTCATGCGGTGCGTGTCTCCTCGGGCAGGGGGAGCCCGAGGCTCCGATGTGATCACCTCATGATGCGTCATGGGGCGGGGAGGCGCGTCGGAGACCCCTCCGGTTCCCCCGACCGGACAGACGCCGGGAACTACTGTTCCGTTGAGGGAGTCGGACAGGTCAGACATCACACCGGACATCACACAGAGGTGCGAAGGCTCCCGCGGGGGCGGAGCGCGGGGAGCAGGGGCGGAGGGCGGGGGCGGAGTACGGGGCTGGCCCGGGCCGATACGGGCAGATGAAGGGACAATGGGACACGGGGGACGCGGGAACGCGAACGGGTGGAGTGAATGGACCGCAGGCAGCCGGAAGAACCCGGTACGACGAAGACACCGGGTCTGACGAAGACACCGGGCACGACCAGGACGCCGGGCACGAGCACGGGCGGCACGGCAGGCGCCCCCCGTTCCATGAACGCCTTCAGCGCCGCCGACGAGGAGAAGCAGCGCGGCGTCCGGCGGATGAAGATGACCGCGACGGGGCTGCTGCTCCTCGTGGCGCTGGTATACGTGCTCGCCACCTGGGCCGAGCACCGGGGCGCCGGGGCCTGGGCGGGCTACGTCGCCGCCGCGGCCGAGGCGGGCATGGTCGGTGCCCTCGCCGACTGGTTCGCGGTGACCGCGCTCTTCCGCCACCCCCTGGGCCTGCCCATCCCGCACACCGCGATCATCCCCACCAAGAAGGACCAGCTCGGGGTCTCCCTGGGCGAGTTCGTCGGGGAGAACTTCCTCTCCCAGGACGTCGTACGGCACCGGCTGCGCAGCGTGGGCATAGGCAGCCGGCTGGGCGCCTGGCTGGCCGTACCGGAGAACGCGGACCGGGTCACCGCCGAGCTCGCGACCGCGCTGCGCGGCGCCCTGACGGTGCTGCGCGACTCCGACGTGCAGGCCGTGGTCGGCGAGGCCATCACCCGCCGTGCCGACGCCCAGGAGATCGGGCCCGGCGTGGGCAAGATGCTGGAGAAGATCGTCGCGGACGGCGGCCACCGGCGGGTCGTCGACCTGGTCGTCAACCGCGCCCACGACTGGCTGGTCCTCCACGACGAGCAGGTCATGGGGGCCGTGCAGGGCGGCGCCCCCGGCTGGACCCCGCGGTTCGTGGACAAGAAGGTCGGCGAGCGCGTCTACAAGGAGCTGCTGCGCTTCGTCACCGAGATACGCGACTCGCCCACCCACCCCGCCCGCGGCGCCCTCGACCGCTTCCTCTCCGACTTCGCCTCCGACCTCCAGTCGGACACCGAGACCCGCGCGCGCGTGGAGCGCCTCAAGGGCGAGGTGCTGGGCCGGGGCGAGGTGCAGGACCTGATCGCGTCCGCGTGGACGGCCGTACGGTCGATGATCGTCGCCGCGGCCGAGGACGAGCGCAGCGAGCTGCGGCTGCGCGTCCGGGCCTCCCTGCTGTCGCTGGGTGCCCGGATGGCCTCCGACCCGAAGATCCAGTCCAAGGTGGACGGCTGGGTCGAGGGCGCGGCGGTGTACGTGGTCACGACGTACCGCGGGGAGATCACCTCGCTGATCACGGACACGGTCGCCGGCTGGGACGCCGAGCACACCACGAAGAAGATCGAGGCGCACATCGGGCGCGACCTGCAGTTCATCCGCATCAACGGCACGGTCGTGGGCTCCCTCGCCGGCCTGTTGATCTACACGGTGTCGCAGGCGTTCGGGGCGTGACGCCACCGCGCGCACCCGGGGCGTAATCCTCCGCCTCCCGGGGCACACGGTGGCGTGTCCGCCCAGCCCCGTGGCCGTGCCGCGCGTACTACCTCAGGGGGGACCTCGCTCGTCGGTGGGGTCCCCGTGAGGTCTCGGTGAGTGCCGAGTACGCGGACGCGGCCACGCCGCTCGCGGTTCCCAGCGACGAGGGGGAGACCCCGAGGACCCGAGGAGGGAGCCCATGACCGCTTCCGCAGCACAGGCCGGTTCCGGTGCCGGCGCCGGCAAGGAGACCGGGACCGTCACCACGTCCATCCCGGCCAGACTCGACCGCCTGCCGTGGTCACGATGGCACTGGATGATCGTGATCGGCCTCGGCACCGTGTGGATCCTCGACGGTCTCGAGGTCACGGTCGTCGGCAACATCGCGGGCCGCCTCTCCGAGGAGGGCAGCGGTCTCGCGATCTCATCGGCGCAGGTCACCGGTATCGCGGCGGCCCTGTACGTGGCGGGCGCGTGCGCGGGGGCACTCTTCTTCGGCCGCCTGACCGACATCTACGGCCGCAAGAAGCTGTTCATGGTGACGCTGGCGGTGTACCTCGGCGCCACCGCCCTGACCGCGATCTCCTTCGACCCCTGGTGGTTCTTCCTCTGCCGCTTCCTGACCGGCTTCGGCATCGGGGGCGAGTACGCGGCCATCAACTCGGCGGTCGACGAGCTGATCCCGTCCCACTACCGGGGCCGCGTCGACATCTTCATCAACGGCAGCTTCTGGCTGGGCGCCATAGGCGGTGCCCTGCTCTCGATCGTCGCCCTGGACACCGACCTGTTCGCGATGAACGTCGGCTGGCGGCTGACCTTCGCGCTGGGCGTCGTCATGGGCCTGGTCATCCTGCTCGTGCGGCGGCACGTCCCGGAGAGCCCGCGCTGGCTGCTGATCCACGGCCGCACGGAGGAGGCCGAGAAGCTGGTGGCGGAGGCGGAGCGGCAGGTCGAGGCCCAGACCGGCCGCAAGCTCGAGCCGGTCACCATCGAGATGACCATCCACCAGCGCAAGAGCACGGGCTTCGGCGAGATCGCCCGTACGGTCTTCTCCACCTACAGGAAGCGCGCCGTCCTCGGCTTCTCCCTCTTCATCGGCCAGGCCTTCCTCTACAACGCGATCACCTTCGGCTACGGCGCCATCCTCACCACGTTCTACGACGTGCCGACCTCGAACACCGGCTACTACTTCGCGTTCATCGCGGCCGGCAACTTCATCGGCCCGCTGCTGCTCGGCAAGCTCTTCGACACGGTCGGCCGCCGGGTGATGATCTCCGGGACGTACCTGCTCTCCGGTGTGCTGCTGTTCGTCACGGCGTACTTCTTCAGCCAGGGCTCCCTGAGCGCGACGACCCTCACGGCCTGGTGGTGCGTGGCGCTGTTCTTCGCGTCGGCGGGCGCGAGCAGCGCGTACCTGACGGTCTCGGAGATCTTCCCCATGGAGACCCGCGCGATGGCGATCGCCTTCTTCTACGCGATCGGCACCGCGGCCGGCGGCATCAGCGGCCCGCTGATCTTCGCCAAGCTCACCGAGTCGGGAGTGGTCGCGGACACCGTCCTCGCCTTCCGGATCGGCGCGTCCCTGATGTGCGCGGCGGGTCTGGTGGCGGCGTTCCTGGCGGTACGGGCGGAGCGGCGCTCGCTGGAGGACATCGCCGAGCCCCTGTCGGCGGCCTCGAAGGCCGGGCGCGGTGGCTGAGGTCGCACGCGATGGTTGAGGCCGCGGACGGTGCCTGAGTACGGGTGAGTACGAGCACCTGAGTACCCGTACTCTGTCGCGGCGCCGCCCGCCCGGAGACCCTCGTACGCATGACTGAGAGGCTGCTCCGTCCGCAGAAGCTGCTCCGTCCCCTGCGCACGCGCCCCTGGCCGGAACGCTGGCTGACCCGCCTGCTCGGCGCCGTCCTGGCCGGGGCCGCGTACCTGCTCTGCCTCCCCTGGGACCCGCGCGACCGTGCCGCGACGCCCGACACGCCCGGATCGATCACCGAGACCACTCCGGTGACCGGTCCGGGCGCCGTCGTCCTCGCCGCGGTGCTGCTCGCCCTGGGCGTCTACTTCGGCCGCCGGGACGCCCCGGCCTGGTCCCTGCTGGTGGTGGCGGCACCACCGGTGACCCTCATGTACGTCTCCTTCCGCACCCACGCGGAGATCCCGGACGCCGAGGCGGTCGCCTGGCCGCTCACCTGGGCGTTCTTCACGCTGCTCATCAGCGCGGGCGTGCTCGTCGCGGCGAGCGTGGCCCGGCGGTCCGTGTTCGGGGCGGACCGTGACCGGGAGGAACGCGAACGGGTGGCGGAGGGCTGGGTGCTGCGGGCGCACCGGGGCGAGGGGTGCGGCTGAGCGACGGCGCCCGATCAGGCCCCCGTGGTCGACCCGGGCCGCACGATCATCAGCACGGTCACCGTCGCCCACAGCAGGTTGAACACCCCGGTGTACATGGCCAGCCGGGCGGTGGTCCGGCGGTCCGGGAGGGTGGCGGTGCGGTCCGGGAGGGTGGCGGTGCGGTCCGGGAAGGTGGCGGTGCCGGCGCCCGGTCCGGACGAGGCCGTCCCCCCGGCCTCCGCCTTCCCCAACGCGTCCAGCAGCTCCTCCTGCCGCGGCAGCACGAGCACCACCAGCACGATCGCCGCGGCCACCGTCAGCGCGATGGACACCAGCAGCCAGGGGTCCAGCAGCACGCCCATGGCCGCCGCCGTGGCGAACCCGAACACGGGGACCGCGATGCCGACCCCCGCGTACACCCGGCAGATCCGGTGCAGCAGCCGTACGTTGGACACGGCCCGCTCGCTCCCGGGCTCGGCGAGCGCCTGACGCGCACTCGGCGGGAACATGCTGGCCGCGACGGTGACGGGCCCGACGGCGACGATCGCGGCGATGACATGGAGGCTCAGCAGCAACTTGGTCACGCGGCGACGCTAGGCGGCGACGCGCCCGCGCAGAAGTGGCGAGATCGCCATGCTTCAACGGATTGTCGCCACGGGGTGTGGGAGCGGGGCAACGTACGACAAGCAGATCCATGAGCCGTTCCACCACCTGGCACCACTTGGCGGAAACCCGGTGGAGCCCTACGCTCTCGCCATGCACACCGTGGCCGTCCTGGCGCTCGACGGGGTCATCCCCTTCGACCTCTCCGCACCCATCGACACCTTCAACTGGGCCCGGCTGCCGGACGGCCGCCCGCCCTACCGGGTGCGCGTGTGCTCACCGGCCGGGAAGGACGGCGAGGTGAGCGCGGGCCCGTTCAGCGTGCGGGCACCGTACGGCCTGGAGGACCTGGCCGAGGCGGACACGATCGTCCTGCCGGGCACCGAGGACCCGACCGTCCCGCTCCCGCCGGGCGTGGCCGAGGCCCTGCGCGCCGCGGCGGCGAACGGTACGCGCATCGCCTCGATCTGCGTCGGCGCGTTCGTCTTCGCCGCCACCGGCCTGCTGGACGGGTACCGCGCGACCACGCACTGGATCGCGGCCGGGGACCTGGCGGCCATGTACCCGCAGGTGGAGGTCGACCCGAACGTCCTCTACGTCGACAACGGCCAGTTCCTCACCTCGGCGGGCGCCGCCGCGGCGATGGACATGTGCCTGCACATGATCCGCCTGGACTACGGTTCGGCGGTCGCCGCGCACGCCGCCCGGATGTCCGTCGTGCCGCTCGAACGGGAGGGCGGCCAGGCCCAGTTCATCGTCCACACCCAGCCGCCCACCCCGGCCGGCACCACGATGGAGCCCCTGCTGCGGTGGCTGGAGGAGAACGCCGAGCGCGACCTCACGCTGGACGACATCGCGGCCCACGCGGGCGTGAGCTCCCGTACGCTCGGCCGCCGCTTCCGCGAGCAGACCGGCACGACGCCCCTCCAGTGGCTGCACCTCGCCCGCGTCCGCCGCTCCCAGCACCTCCTGGAGAACACCGACCACCCCGTCGAACGCATCGCCCGCCAGGCGGGCTTCGGCTCCCCGACGGCGTTCCGCGACCGCTTCAAGCGGGTGGTGGGCATCAGCCCCCAGGCGTACCGGCGGGCGTTCCGGACGCGGGGGACGCGGGGGAGTGCTGCCGTTCCGCAGCCGGCCTAGGCGCGCCGGTCCGCCACCACCCAGGAAGCCAGCGCCACCGCACCCGCGACGCCGAACACCGCGGGCCAGGCGCCCACCTTCCTGGCCAGCGGATGCGCCCCCGCGAAGGCGGCGGCGTACGCGACGGTCAGCGCCGAGGCGGCCCGCCCGCCCGCGTCCCGCCGCCACTGCTCG
>NZ_JAVRHI010000382.1:0-88436 GCF_034105845.1 Streptomyces sp. CRN 30
GGGCCGCCCGGTAGGCCGGTGGGTCGGCGCGCAGGTGGCCGGGGCGGCCCCGGCCCGCGACCGCCGCCCGCCGCGCTCACGCCCGCATCGGGCGCGCGGGCATGACAGGCCCGGCCGCCCTCACGCCGGGCGCAAGTGCACTATGTCGCCCGCCCCCACCGGCTGCCGCACGCCCTCCGCGGTGGCGATGACCAGGCGGCCGTCGCCGTCCAGCGCGACCGCCTCGCCGGTGAGGGAGCGGTCGCCCGGCAGTTCCGCCCTGACCGTGCGGCCGAGCGTGGCGCACCCGGCCGCGTACGCCTCCTGGAGGCCCGCGGGTCCCGGGTCGCCGCCGGCCGCGCGCCAGCGTCCGTACCAGTCCTCCAGGGACCTGAGCACCGCGCGCAGCAGCGGGTCGCGGTCCGTGCTCACCGCGCCGGCCAGGGCGAGCGACCCGGCCCGCGGGACCGGCAGCTCGTCCGCGCGCAGCGTGACGTTGATGCCCACGCCGATCACCACCCCGGCGTCGCCGGCGCGCTCCGCGAGGATGCCGCCGGCCTTGCGCTCCTCGCCGTCCACGGTGACGAGCAGGTCGTTGGGCCACTTCAGGGCGGTGTCGACGCCCGCCGAACGGGCGAGCCCGGCGGCCACCGCGACGCCGGTGAGCAGCGGCAGCCAGCCCCAGCGGGCCACCGGCACCTCGGCCGGGGAGAGCAGCACGGAGAAGAACAGGCCGGAGCGGGCCGGTGCGGTCCACCGCCGGTCCAGCCGTCCCCGGGCCGCGTTCTGCTCCTCCGCGACGAGGACGGCGCCCTCCGCCGCGCGGCCGTCGGCCGCGCGCGCCACCAGGTCGGAGTTGGTGGAGCCGGTGCGCTGCACCACCTCCACCTCGCGCCACAGCCCGCCCTGCCGCACCAGGCCCCTGCGCAGGGCGGTGGCGTTGAGGGGCGGCCGGTCCAGGTCGGACCAGCGGCCGCCGTTCCCGTCTGAGGCATCTCGCGGTGTCATGCAAGCCACCCTAGGTGTGGGAAACACCGCACTGCCGATCGGTAGCGGCCCCACTACGCTGCGATGGAACACCGTCCCCCATCTGACCAGGCAGGGAGCCGCATCCCGATGTCCGAGCCGGAAGTGCAGCAGCCCGACATCCACACGACCGCGGGCAAGCTCGCGGACCTGCGACGCCGCATCGAGGAAGCGACGCACGCCGGTTCGGAACGCGCCGTCGAGAAGCAGCACGCCAAGGGCAAGCTGACGGCCCGCGAGCGGATCGCCCTCCTCCTCGACGAGGACAGCTTCGTCGAGCTGGACGAGTTCGCCCGGCACCGCTCGTCCAGCTTCGGTCTGGACGCCAACCGCCCCTACGGCGACGGCGTCGTCACCGGCTACGGCACCGTCGACGGCCGTCCGGTCGCCGTCTTCTCGCAGGACTTCACCGTCTTCGGCGGGGCGCTGGGCGAGACGTACGGGCAGAAGATCTGCAAGGTCATGGACTTCGCGCTGAAGACCGGCTGCCCGGTCATCGGCATCAACGACTCCGGCGGCGCCCGTATCCAGGAGGGCGTCGCCTCCCTCGGCGCCTACGGCGAGATCTTCCGCCGCAACACCCACGCCTCCGGTGTCGTCCCGCAGATCTCCCTCGTCGTCGGGCCCTGCGCGGGCGGCGCGGTGTACTCCCCCGCGATCACCGACTTCACCGTGATGGTCGACCAGACCTCGCACATGTTCATCACAGGACCGGACGTCATCAAGACGGTCACCGGCGAGGACGTCGGCTTCGAGGAGCTGGGCGGCGCCCGTACCCACAACTCGACGTCCGGCGTCGCGCACCACATGGCGGGCGACGAGAAGGACGCCGTCGAGTACGTCAAGCAGTTGCTGTCGTACCTGCCGTCCAACAACCTCTCCGAGCCCCCGGCCTTCCCCGAGGAGGCCGACCTCACGGTCACCGACGAGGACCGCGAGCTGGACACGCTCGTCCCGGACTCGGCGAACCAGCCGTACGACATGCACACGGTCATCGAGCACGTCCTGGACGACGGCGAGTTCTTCGAGACGCAGCCGCTGTACGCGCCGAACATCCTCACCGGCTTCGGCCGCGTCGAGGGCCGCCCGGTCGGCATCGTCGCCAACCAGCCCGTGCAGCTCGCCGGGTGCCTCGACATCACCGCCTCCGAGAAGGCGGCCCGGTTCGTCCGCACCTGCGACGCCTTCAACGTCCCCGTGCTGACCTTCGTGGACGTCCCCGGCTTCCTCCCGGGCGTCGGCCAGGAGCACGACGGCATCATCCGCCGCGGCGCCAAGCTGATCTTCGCCTACGCCGAGGCGACGGTCCCGCTGATCACCGTCATCACCCGCAAGGCGTTCGGCGGCGCCTACGACGTGATGGGCTCCAAGCACCTGGGCGCCGACCTCAACCTCGCCTGGCCCACCGCGCAGATCGCCGTCATGGGCGCGCAGGGCGCCGTCAACATCCTGCACCGCCGCGCCATCGCCGACGCGGACGACCCCGAGGCGGCCCGCGCCCGCCTGATGCAGGAGTACGAGGACGCCCTCCTCAACCCGTACACCGCCGCCGAGCGCGGCTACGTCGACGCGGTGATCCTGCCCTCCGACACCCGGGCCCACATCGTCCGGGGCCTGCGCCAGCTCCGCACCAAGCGGGAGTCCCTCCCGCCGAAGAAGCACGGCAACATCCCCCTGTAGTCCGTAGTCCGTATTCCGTAGTCCGTAGTCCCTGGTCCCTGGTTCCCGGAGAGGAGAGGCACCTTGAACATCAAGGTCGTACGGGGAAATCCGACGCCCGAGGAGCTGGCCGCCGCTGTCGCGGTGGTCCGCGCCCGCGCCGCGGCGGCACAGACACCCGAGCCGTCCGGCGCGGAGCCGGCGGGGGACGCGTGGTCGGACCCGTCCCGCATCGCCCGCGCGAACGTCCCCCACCCGGGCCCCACCGCGTGGGCCCGCACGTACTGGCCGGGCTGAGGGGCTCTCAGGGGCGCGGGGAACCGCGCACGGCGGTGCGTCGCCGGGCGCCGAATTGAGTACCCCTACTCAGGCGCCCGGCACCGCCCCGGACGCACGCTGGTGGCATGCTCTGGTCCGACCCCGAAGACAAACCCCCCGAAGAGCTGCGCGACGCACAGAACATGCTCCGCCGCCTCGGCCTCCTCGTCGCCCTGGCCATGATCCTGATCATGATCGTGATCGGTCTGTCGGCGTGAGCCGTACCGCCCTGGCTAACCTGACCGCATGACTGATCAGCCCCGTCGCCTCGTCCTCGCCTCCCAGTCCCCCGCCCGGCTCGGGCTCCTGCGCCAGGCCGGGCTCGCCCCCGAGGTGATCGTGAGCGGCGTGGACGAGGACGCCGTCACCGCCCCCACCCCCGCCGAACTGGCCCTCGCCCTCGCCGAGGCCAAGGCGTCCGTGGTCGCCGCCCGCCCCGAGACGGCCGGCGCCCTCGTCGTCGGCTGCGACTCCGTGCTCGACCTGGACGGCCGGGCGCTCGGCAAGCCCGCCGACGCCGAGGAGGCCACCGCCCGCTGGAAGGCGATGCGCGGCCGCTCCGGCACGCTGCAGACGGGCCACTGCGTCTGGGACACGGCAACCGGCCGCCACGTCTCCGCGACCGCCTCCACCGTCGTCCGGTTCGGCGAGCCGAGCGACGCGGAGATCGCCGCCTACGTCGCCTCGGGCGAGCCCCTCCACGTCGCCGGGGCGTTCACCCTGGACGGCCGCTCGGCGCCGTTCATCGACTCCATCGAGGGCGACCACGGCAACGTGATCGGCCTCAGCCTGCCGCTGCTCCGCCGCCTCCTCGCCGACCTGGGCGTCGGCATCACGGAGCTGTGGGCTCCGGCGGGGGCGGCGGACTGACCGGGGCGGGGTCCCGCTCCGCCCGCGGGGCGTCGTAGGTCATCAGCAGCAGCACGATGAGCCCGAGGACGACGACCATGTAGGCGAAGGCCGCCGCCCCCACCAGGCCCCAGCAGAAGGCGCCGAGCAGCGCGTGCGTCACGGCCGCGCTGATCAGCAGGACCCGGCCGAGGCCGGCGGGGCGGCGGTCGCGCACCGCCACCAGCAGCGCGACCAGCCCGCACAGGGCGAAGTAGAGGCCGAAGACGATGCCGGCGATCTTCGCCGACACGGACATCAGGTCGGCGTCGAGTCCGGCGAGGGACATCCGCTGCCGGCCCACGACGATCCCGAGGATCCAGTTCAGCGCCACGACGCCGAGCGCCTCGACGAAGAGCAGCACCGCAACGACCCACGCCACCGGCCTGCGCAACCCGACCCCCACCTTCCGAGCGAAATTCCGGTTACCACGAGTACGTTCGGTTACATCACGGACGCTACTCGTGGGTAAACCAACGGACAAGGGTTGAGCTACGAGCAAAGAATCATTGGTCCATTCGTAGGGACTCGACAAAGAAACCGAGTGGGGCGCAGCACGCTCTCACAGAGACCTTGACCACACCGGGCAGCTAGGGTTTCCGGGAGGAACCCGGCGCACCCTGACACGACAAGGGCTTTCGCCGGTCGAGCGGGCCACGCATCACGCTCCGTGTGGGCAAGCTCACCATTGGGGACGGGTCGAAGGTCCGTGTCGGCAGTCCCTAAACTCGGCTTGTTTCAAGGAGGGAGCCTCAATCGTGCGCAAGGTGCTCATCGCCAACCGTGGCGAAATCGCTGTCCGCGTGGCCCGGGCCTGCCGGGACGCCGGCATCGCGAGCGTGGCCGTGTACGCCGACCCGGACCGGGACGCTCTGCATGTCCGCGCCGCGGATGAGGCGTTCGCCCTGGGCGGTGACACCCCGGCCACCAGCTACCTGGACATCGAGAAGGTCCTCAACGCGGCGCGCGAGGCGGGGGCCGACGCCGTCCACCCCGGCTACGGCTTCCTGTCGGAGAACGCCGAGTTCGCGCAGGCCGTCCTGGACGCCGGGCTGATCTGGATCGGTCCGCCGCCGCACGCCATCCGGGACCTCGGTGACAAGGTCGCCGCCCGGCACATCGCCCAGCGGGCCGGCGCGCCGCTGGTCGCGGGCACCCCGGACCCGGTCTCCGGCGCCGACGAGGTGGTCGCCTTCGCCGAGGAGCACGGTCTGCCGATCGCCATCAAGGCGGCGTTCGGCGGCGGCGGGCGCGGTCTGAAGGTGGCCCGCACCCTCGACGAGGTCCCGGAGCTGTACGACTCGGCGGTCCGCGAGGCGGTCGCCGCCTTCGGCCGCGGCGAGTGCTTCGTCGAGCGTTACCTGGACAAGCCGCGGCACGTGGAGACCCAGTGCCTGGCCGACCGGTACGGCAACGTGGTGGTCGTCTCCACCCGTGACTGCTCCCTGCAGCGCCGCCACCAGAAACTGGTGGAGGAGGCCCCGGCGCCGTTCCTGTCCCAGGACCAGCTCGACCAGCTGTACTCCGCCTCGAAGGCGATCCTGAAGGAGGCCGGCTACGTCGGCGCCGGCACGGTCGAGTTCCTGGTCGGCCTCGACGGCACGATCTCCTTCCTGGAGGTCAACACCCGTCTCCAGGTCGAGCACCCGGTGACCGAGGAGGTCGCCGGCATCGACCTGGTCCGCGAGATGTTCCGCATCGCCGACGGCGAGGAACTGGGCTACGGCGACCCGGTACTGCGCGGTCACTCCTTCGAGTTCCGTATCAACGGCGAGGACCCGGGCCGGGGCTTCCTGCCCGCCCCCGGCACGGTGACCCGCTTCGACCCGCCGTCCGGCCCGGGTGTCCGCCTGGACGCGGGCGTGGAGTCCGGCAGTGTCATCGGCCCGGCCTGGGACTCCCTGCTGGCCAAGCTGATCGTCACCGGCCGCACCCGCAAGGAGGCGCTGGAGCGCGCCTCCCGGGCGCTGGAGGAGTTCCAGGTGGAGGGCATGGCCACGGCCGTCCCGTTCCACCGCGTGGTCGTGCGGGACCCTGCCTTCGCGCCGGAGCTGACCGGCTCCGACGACCCGTTCACGGTCCACACCCGGTGGATCGAGACGGAGTTCGTCAACGAGATCAAGCCGTTCACGGCGGCGGCCGGTGCGGACACCGACGAGGAGACCGGCCGCGAGACGGTCGTCGTCGAGGTGGGCGGCAAGCGCCTGGAGGTCTCCCTCCCGTCCTCGCTCGGCATGTCCCTGGCCCGTACGGGCCTCGCGGCGGGCGCCAAGCCCAAGCGGCGCGCGGCGAAGAAGTCGGGCCCCGCGGCCTCCGGTGACACCCTCGCCTCGCCCATGCAGGGCACGATCGTCAAGATCGCGGTGGAGGAGGGCCAGGAGGTCGAGGAGGGCGAGCTGATCGTGGTCCTGGAGGCCATGAAGATGGAACAGCCGCTCAACGCCCACAAGTCCGGCACGATCAAGGGCCTGACCGCGGACGTCGGCGCGTCCGTCACGTCGGGCGCCGCGATCTGCGAGATCAAGGACTGACCCGTACGGCACCCGTACGGCGACTGATCCGTACGGCGACTGATCCGTGCGGCACCCGTACGGCAGGGCGCCCGGCAGACCGTTCACAGCGGTCTGCCGGGCGCCCTGCCGTACGGAGAGCCGCGCGGCCGTACGTGGGTGGGTACGTGGAGCGGCCGGGGACCGGCGTCGCTCAGCGGCGCCGCATGTCCGCCACCCGCGCCCGCTGTTCCGCCGCGGCGGCCTGGTCGCCCAGTGGAGCGGCCGACCGCAGCCCCGCCCCGGCGCCGGGGACCTGACGTCGCGGGCCGGGAAGGGGCACGTCCCGGCGCTGCTGACGCGCCGGACCGGCATCACCCCCCGGGCCTCCCTGGCCCGCCGCTCCCCCCGACGTACCGGCGACGGCGATCTGTACGCCCTGGTCGGCGAGGGCCTGCAACTCCGTGCCCGCGCGGTCGTCGTGGCCGGGCGGGTCGTCCGTGACGAGCCGGGTGATCACCTCCGTGGGCACGGTCTGGAACATCGTGTCGGTGCCCAGCTTGGTGTGGTCGGCGAGGACGACGACCTCGGAGGCGGCCTGTACGAGCGCGCGGTCGACGGACGCCGACAGCATGTTGGAGGTGGAGAGCCCCCGCTCGGCGGTCAGCCCGCTCCCGGACAGGAATGCCTTCGACACTCTCAGCCCTTGGAGGGACTGCTCGGCACCGCTGCCGACGAGGGCGTAGTTGGACCCTCTCAGGGTGCCTCCGGTCATCACGACCTCGACCCGGTTGGCGTGGGCGAGCGCCTGGGCGACCAGCAGCGAGTTGGTGACGACGGTCAGGCCGGGCACCCGGGCGAGCCGGCGGGCCAGCTCCTGCGTGGTGGTTCCCGCTCCCACCACGATGGCCTCGCCCTCCTCGACAAGGCCCGCGGCGAGATCGGCGATGGCCGTCTTCTCGGCGGTCGCGAGATGAGACTTCTGCGGAAAGCCGGACTCCCGCGTGAAACCGCCCGGCAATACCGCACCGCCGTGCCGGCGGTCGAGGAGTCCTTCTGCCTCCAGTGCGCGCACGTCCCGCCGTACGGTCACTTCGGAGGTCTGGACGACGCGGGCGAGTTCACGGAGCGACACGGCTCCGTTGGCTCGCACCATTTCGAGGATCAATTGGCGACGTTCTGCAGCGAACACGAAACTGACAGTAACGCGGCTGACCGTCTGCTTTCAGCAGTATGCGCCGAATAACAGAAGTTGTTCGCACACCCACACCGTGAGTGGTATAAGGGCCTATTCTCCCCGACTATGCCGCACGCATGTCTGGCAACCCCCCGCGACCAGCGGGGAGTTGCCGTTCCGGGCCATGCGGGGCCGTTCGGGGCCGTTACGAGGGTCAGCCCTCCGCGCCGGACTTCCGCGTGTGGAGCTGCCGCGCGACCTCGGCGATCGACCCCGAAAGCGACGGGTACACCGTGAAAGCGTTCGCGATCTGTTCGACCGTCAGGTTGTTGTCCACCGCGATCGAGATGGGGTGGATGAGTTCGGAGGCGCGCGGCGCCACGACGACACCGCCGACCACGATGCCGGTGCCCGGCCGGCAGAAGATCTTGACGAAGCCGTCCCGGATGCCCTGCATCTTGGCGCGGGGGTTGCGCAGCAGCGGCAGCTTGACGACGCGGGCGTCGATCTTGCCGGCATCGACGTCGGCCTGCGAGTAGCCGACGGTGGCGATCTCGGGGTCGGTGAAGACGTTGGAGGAGACGGTCTTGAGGTTGAGCGGGGTGACCGCGTCGCCGAGGAAGTGGTACATGGCGATGCGCCCCTGCATGGCGGCGACGGAGGCGAGCGCGAAGACGCCGGTGACGTCACCGGCGGCGTAGACGCCCGGCGCGGAGGTCCGGGAGACCTTGTCGGTCTTGATGTGCCCGGACTCCTTGAGCCGGACGCCGGCCTCCTCCAGGCCCATGCCCTCGGTGTTGGGGATGGCGCCGACCGCCATCAGGCAGTGGGTGCCGCTGATGACCCGGCCGTCGGCGAGGGTGACCTCCACGCGGTCGCCGACCCGCTTGGCGGACTGGGCGCGGGAACGCGCCATGACGTTCATGCCGCGGCGCCGGAAGACGTCCTCCAGGACCGCCGCCGCGTCCGGGTCCTCGCCGGGCAGCACGCGGTCGCGGGACGACACCAGCGTCACGCGGGAGCCGAGCGCCTGGTAGGCGCCGGCGAACTCGGCGCCGGTCACACCGGAACCGACGACGATGAGTTCCTCGGGCAGTTCGGTGAGGTCGTAGACCTGGGTCCAGTTGAGGATGCGCTCGCCGTCGGGCTGCGCGTCGGGCAGCTCGCGCGGGTGACCGCCGGTGGCGATGAGGACGGCGTCCGCGGTGAGCGTCTCCTCGCTGCCGTCGGCGGCGCGCACGACGACCTTGCGCGAGCCGTCGAGGCCCTGCATGCCCTCCAGCCGGCCGCGGCCGCGCATGACGCGCGCGCCGGCCCGCGTGACGGAGGCGGTGATGTCGTGCGACGGGGCGAGCGCGAGCCGCTTCACCCGTCGGTTGACCTTGCCGAGGTCCACGCCGACCACCCGGGCGGCCTGCTCCAGCGGCGGGGTGTCGTCGGCGACGATGATGCCCAGCTCCTCGTAGGAGGAGTCGAAGGTGGTCATCACCTCGGCCGTGGCGATCAGGGTCTTCGACGGCACGCAGTCGGTCAGGACCGACGCGCCGCCCAGACCGTCGCAGTCGACGACGGTCACCTCCGCGCCGAGCTGCGCGGCCACCAGCGCCGCTTCGTATCCGCCGGGTCCGCCACCGATGATCACGATCCGAGTCACGTACTCCATTGTCCCGTACGCCCCGGCCGAGGACCGCCCGGGGCCCCGCCCCGATGCGCCCCCGTTATCCGGCCGACCCCGTACCCTCTCCCCATGTCGCTCTACGCCGCGTACGCCGGCAACCTCGACGCGCGGCTGATGTCCCGCCGCGCTCCCCACTCGCCGCTGCGCGCCACCGGCTGGCTGAACGGGTGGCGGCTGACCTTCGGCGGCGAGCAGCTGGGCTGGGAGGGCGCGCTGGCGACGCTGGTCGAGGACCCGTTCTCGCAGGTCTTCGTCGCGCTGTACGACATCGCCGAGATGGACGAGGACTCCCTCGACCGGTGGGAGGGGACGGGCCTGGACATCTACCGCCGCACGCGCGTACGGGCGCACACCCTGGACGGGGAGGAAGGCGCCTGGACCTACGTCCTCAACGCCTACGAGGGCGGCCTGCCCTCCGCCCGCTACCTGGGCGAGATCGCCGACGCGGCCGAGTCCGCCGGAGCCCCCCACGACTACGTGATGGAACTGCGCAAGCGGCCCTGCTGAGGCGGCGGCGGAACCTAGACTTTCGGGTACAGACGCACCACCGGGAGATCAGATGCCCCCCACGACGTACGAGGTCTACTTCACGGTGCAGGCCGCCGAGGCCCGCGACCGGCTGGACGACCGGCAGCGCACCGCCTTCGACAAGGGCATTTCCCTGCTGGCCCGCGACCCCTTCCTCTCCGTGTCACGCCCCATAGGCTCCACCGGCGACGACCGTACGATCCGGCTCACGCAGAACGTGCTGGTCGAATACACGGTGAGCCGCGGCCGCCTGCTGATCTTCATCGTCGAGGTCTTCAATGACAAGGACGTCCTGATCACGGACGAGTGAGGTGCCGGCCGGCCGCCCCGGCACAGCGGTCTCAACGATCGCGATACCGTGACCTCACGCATCTACGCGCGTAGGTCAAAAGCGGCTACCCTCATCCGCGTGAACGCATCTCTTCTTCCGGACGACATCCAGGGCGACCCCTACAGCGCCGCCGACGCCGCCGCGGCCCGCCTGCGCGAGATCACGGGCGCCGAGACCCACGACGTCGCCCTCGTGATGGGCTCCGGCTGGGCCCCGGCGGTGGACGCGCTGGGCGCCCCCGACGCCGAGCTCCAGGTCACCGACCTGCCCGGTTTCCCGCCTCCGGCGGTCGAGGGCCACGGCGGCAAGATCCGCTCGTACACGGTCGGGGACCGGCGCGCGCTGGTGTTCCTGGGCCGCACCCACTACTACGAGGGTCACGGCGTCGCCTCCGTCGCGCACGGCGTGCGCACCGCGGTCGCCGCCGGCGTCAAGACGGTCGTCCTCACCAACGGCTGCGGCGGTCTGCGCGAGGGCATGCGCCCCGGTCAGCCGGTGCTGATCAGCGACCACATCAACCTCACCGCCACCTCCCCCATCGTCGGCGCCAACTTCGTCGACCTCACCGACCTCTACTCGCCGCGGCTGCGCGCCCTGTGCAAGGAGGTCGACGCCACGCTGGAGGAGGGCGTCTACGCCCAGTTCCCCGGCCCGCACTACGAGACGCCGGCCGAGATCCGCATGGCCCGGGTCATCGGCGCGGACCTCGTCGGCATGTCGACGGTCCTGGAGGCGATCGCGGCGCGCGAGGCCGGTGCGGAGGTGCTCGGCATCTCCCTGGTCACGAACCTCGCCGCGGGCATGACCGGCGAGCCGCTGAACCACGAGGAGGTCCTCCAGGCGGGCCGGGACTCGGCTGCCCGGATGGGCTCCCTGCTGACCCAGCTCCTGAACCGCCTGTAGACCGGCTTGCGCCGCCCGTGACACTTCGGGCCCCCCACTCACCCGCACGCTCACCCGTACTCCCCGCACGAGAGGCCACCGACGTGCAAGACGACGCTCTCCTCACCCGGGCCAGGGCCTGGCTGGCCGAGGACCCCGACCCGGAGACCCGCGCCGAACTGGCGGACCTCATCAAGGCAGGGGAGGCCGGGAACGTCACGGAACTCGCCGCCCGCTTCACCGGCACCCTCCAGTTCGGCACCGCCGGCCTCCGCGGCGAACTCGGCGCCGGCCCGATGCGCATGAACCGCGCGGTCGTGATCCGCGCCGCCGCCGGACTCGCCGCGTACCTGCGGAAAGAGGGCCACACCGGCGGCCTCGTCGTCATCGGCTACGACGCCCGGCACAAGTCCGCGACGTTCGCCGAGGACACCGCCGCGGTGATGACCGGCGCCGGTCTGCGGGCGGCCGTCCTGCCCCGTCCGCTGCCCACCCCCGTCCTCGCCTTCGCCGTCCGCCACCTCGGCGCGGTCGCGGGCGTGGAGGTCACCGCCAGCCACAACCCGCCGCGCGACAACGGTTACAAGGTCTACCTCGGCGACGGCTCCCAGATCGTGCCCCCGGCGGACGCCGGCATCGCCGCGGAGATCGACGCCGTGGGGAGCCTGGACGACGTACCGCGTCCCGGCTCCGGCTGGGAGGTCCTGGACGACGCCGTCCTGGACGCCTACCTCACCCGTACGGACGCCGTGCTCGCCCCGGGATCGGCCCGTACGGCCCGTACCGTCTACACCCCGATGCACGGCGTCGGCCGGGACACCCTCCTCGCCGCCTTCGCCCGCGCCGGTTTCCCGGCCCCCGACGTCGTCCCCGAGCAGGCCGACCCGGACCCGGAGTTCCCGACCGTCGCCTTCCCCAACCCGGAGGAGCCGGGCGCGATGGACCTGGCGTTCGCGCGGGCCCGCGCGTCGGCCCCGGACCTGGTCATCGCCAACGACCCGGACGCCGACCGGTGCGCGGCGGCCGTGCCCGACGGCGGCGACTGGCGGATGCTGCGCGGCGACGAGGTCGGCGCGCTGCTCGCCGCGCACCTGGTGCGCCGCGGCGCGCGCGGCACGTTCGCCGAGTCGATCGTCTCCTCGGCGCTGCTCGGCCGCATCGCCGAGGCGGCCGGCCTTCCCTACGCCGAGACGCTGACCGGCTTCAAGTGGATCGCCCGCGTCGAGGGGCTGCGCTACGGCTACGAGGAGGCCCTCGGCTACTGCGTCGACCCCGAGGGCGTCCGCGACAAGGACGGCATCACCGCGGCCCTGCTCCTGGCCGAGCTGGCCTCCGCGCTCAAGGAGGAGGGCCGTACGCTGCTCGACCTCCTGGACGACCTCGCCGTGGAGCACGGTCTGCACGCCACCGACCAGCTCTCCGTACGGGTCGAGGACACGTCGGTGATCGCCGAGGCGATGCGCCGGCTGCGCGAGGAGCCACCCACCCGCCTGGCCCAGCTGCCGGTCACGCGCGCGGAGGACCTCACCCTGGGCACGGAGACGCTGCCGCCGACCGACGGGCTGCGCTACACGCTCGACGGCGCCCGGGTCATCGTCCGCCCCAGCGGCACGGAGCCGAAGCTCAAGTGCTACCTGGAGGTGATCGTCCCGGTCGCCGACCACGCCGCGCTCCCGGCGGCCCGTAAGCGGGCGACGGAGATCCTGGAGGCGCTGAAGCGCGACCTCTCCTCTGCTGCGGGCATCTGACGCGAGGGCGGGAGGGAGGCGGGCCGCCACCCGGCGGGCACCCTCACGGGTGAAACGCGCCCGGAGGTTGACCCGCCCTCCCCGTCCCGCGCCGCCCCCCGGGCAACGGTGGACCGGAACCACCACCGAGCCGCCCAGGGAGCCGCCGCCGTGTCCTCGACCGCCCCCGAAACCACTCCGAGCGGACGCATCCCGGGCACCCGGCGGCCCCGGCCGCGGCCTCCAGCCGCCCCGGCGCCGCGCGTCACCGCGTGGCGCGACCGCGCCCGGCGGCTGCTGCGCGCCCTGCACCGCGCCGCGCCGGCCCTCGCCGCCTATCTCGCCGTACGCCTGACGGGTCTGCTGGTGATCGCCGAGTGGGCGCACCGGCGCCACCACGGGGTGTGGCCGATCCTGGCGACCCAGTGGGACTCCAACTGGTACCTGGGCATCGCCGACCACGGCTACACCCACGAGCTGGGCACCGCGCACAACACGAACAACCTGGCGTTCTTCCCGCTCTACCCGGTGCTGGTGAAGGCCGTCGCGGTGCTCACGCCGGGCAGTCGTGCCTCCACCGCCGTGGGCATCGCGGTCGTCGCGTCGCTCGTCGCCGCGTGGGGTGTCTTCGCCGTGGGCGAGCGGCTGCACGGCCGCCGGACCGGCATCCTGCTGACGACGCTGTGGGGCGCGTTCCCGGTCGGCCTGGTGCAGTGGATGGGCTACACGGAGTCCCTCTTCACGGTGTTCGCGGCGTGGTCGCTGTACGCCGTGCTGACCGGCCGCTGGCTGTGGGCGGCGTCGCTGGCGGTACTGGCGGGGCTGACCCGGCCGACCGGTGTCGCCGTCGCCGCGGCGGTCTGCGTCACGGCGCTGCTCGCCCTGCGCCACCGGCCCTTCCGGCCCCGCGCCCTGGCCGCCGTGTTCCTCGCGCCGCTGGGCTGGTGCGCGTACCTCGTCTGGGTGGGACTGCGGCTCGGCCGCTGGGACGGGTACTTCGCCGTGCAGCGGCTGTGGCACAACCAGTTGGACGGCGGCGTACGGACCCTGGAGCTGACCCGGCACCTGCTGGCGCGCGACGCCACGCCGCAGCTGTTCCTGGTGATGGTGACGCTGGTGCTCGGCGGGGCCGTGGTGCTGTTCGCGCTGTCGGTCCTGGACCGCCAGCCGCTCGTGCTGCTCGTGTTCACGGGGGTGCTGCTGGCGATCGTGCTGGGGAGCGGCGGCGTGTACTTTCCGCGCGCCCGCTTTCTGCTGCCGGCGTTTCCGCTGCTGCTGCCGCTGGCGGCGCATCTGGCGCGGGCGTCGGTCCGCCATCGGGCGCTGTTCCTGACAGCGGCCGTGCTGGGGTCGGCGTACTGCGGGGCGTACATGATCCTGGTGTGGCCCAGCGCGCCTTGAGGGGGGCGCGTTGCGCTTCGCGCTTCGCGCTGCGGGGACGACGGCGCTTCGCGCTGCGGGGACGGGGGCGGGGGCGGGTGCGGGTGCGTGGGGGTGCGCGTCCTGGACCTTTGCCCACCCACCACCCGTTCGCCGCCTGTTGACAGGTGCACCATCGGCCGTGCGGGGCGTCAGGCGGTGGTGATCAGTACCGTCAGCAGGATCGCCCCCGCCAGTGCCGGGGCCATGATTTCGTAGGCCCAGCGGGCCGTGACCTCGCCCTGGGCCGTCTCGGCCTTCTCGCGGGTCTCCAGCAGGACGCGCAGTTCGTCCATCACCTTGTCGGTCTCGGCGCGCACCGGCCCGTCGGCCGGCTCCATCGCGGACGCCCGCTGCCCCGTGAGGCCGAACCCGCCGCGCCCCGCGCCCCGCGCGTCCCCGGAGGCACGTCGCGATTCCCGCCGCGCGGCCTTCTTGCGGGCGCGCAGCGACACCGGGACCGCCCAGAGCTGGTACTTCACGCCGGCCGCGGTGACCGCCTCGTTGGAGTAGCCGGACCGCAGCGACGCGATCTCGCCCCAGGGCAGGACGACCACCCGCAGCGGGTTGCGCACCCGCAGCCGGTCCTCCCCCGCGAAGACGGCGGGCCGCAGGGTGTACGCGGCCACCAGCGGCACCACGAGCAGCATCGCGGCGAGCGCGATCCACGGGGTGTCGCCCTCGCCCACGACCAGCGCGTCGATGCCGAGCCACAGGACGATGCCGAGCAGCAGGACACCGCCGGCGATGCCCGCGGGCGAGCGGTAGACCCGGTCCTTGGACACGGGCCCCGTGGGCTGCGGCGAGGGTGAAGGCTCCGGGGTCGTCATGTGCCGATTGTGCACGACGGCCCCGCCGGAGCCCGCCGCCGGTACCGGTCCCGGGGGCTGTACAGCCGCTACGCGCGTAGATATGCTCGGCTGGTGACCATGCCCACCACTGCACCCGCACCCGGACTCGCCGACCTCACCGCGTCCGACAGCACGCTGCGCCGCTTCCTGCACGGGCTGCCCGGCGTCGACGCGGTCGGCCTGGAGGCGCGCGCCGCCTCGCTCGGCACCCGTTCGATCAAGACGACCGCGAAGGCGTACGCCCTCGACCTCGCCATCTCGATGGTCGACCTGACGACGCTGGAGGGCGCGGACACCCCGGGCAAGGTCCGGGCGCTCGGCGCGAAGGCGGTCCGCCCCGATCCGACCGACCGCACCACCCCGGCCGCGGCGGCCGTCTGCGTCTACCCGGACATGGTGCCCGCCGCCAAGGAGGCCGTCGCCGGTTCCGGCGTCAAGGTCGCCTCGGTCGCCACCGCGTTCCCGGCGGGCCGCGCCTCCCTCGCGGTCAAGCTGGCCGACGTGCGCGAGGCGGTCGCGGCGGGCGCGGACGAGGTCGACATGGTCATCGACCGCGGCGCGTTCCTCGCGGGGAACTACCTGAAGGTGTACGACGAGATCACCGCCGTGAAGGAGACCTGCGGGACGGACGCCCGGCTGAAGGTCATCTTCGAGACGGGCGAGCTGTCGACGTACGACAACATCCGCCGCGCGAGCTGGCTCGGCATGATGGCCGGCGCCGACTTCATCAAGACCTCCACCGGCAAGGTCGCGGTGAACGCGACCCCGGCCAACACCCTCCTCATGCTGGAGGCGGTCCGCGACTTCCGCGCGCAGACCGGCGTGCAGGTCGGCGTGAAGCCGGCCGGCGGCATCCGGACGGCCAAGGACGCCGTCAAGTTCCTCGTCCTGGTCAACGAGACCGCGGGCGAGGACTGGCTGGACAACCACTGGTTCCGCTTCGGCGCCTCCTCGCTCCTGAACGACCTGCTGATGCAGCGTCAGAAGCTGGCCACCGGCCGCTACTCCGGCCCCGACTACGTGACGGTGGACTGATCACCATGGCATCCGCACCCACACCCGCATCCGCGTCCGCTTTCGAGTACGCGCCGGCGCCGGAGTCGCGTTCGGTCGTCGACATCGCGCCCTCCTACGGCCTGTTCATCGACGGCGAGTTCGCCGAGGCGGCCGGCGGCAAGGTCTTCAAGACGGTCAGCCCGTCGACCGAGGAGGTCCTCTCCGAGGTCGCCGAGGGCGGCGAGGAGGACGTCGACCGGGCCGTGCGCGCCGCCCGCGCGGCGTTCGAGAAGTGGTCCGCGCTCCCCGGCTCCGAGCGGGCGAAGTACCTGTTCCGGATTGCCCGGATCATCCAGGAGCGCAGCCGTGAGCTGGCCGTCCTGGAAACTCTCGACAACGGCAAGCCGATCCGGGAGACCCGCGACGCCGACCTCCCGCTGGTCGCCGCGCACTTCTTCTACTACGCGGGCTGGGCGGACAAGCTCGGCCACGCGGGGTTCGGCGCGGACCCGAAGCCGCTGGGCGTCGCCGGCCAGGTCATCCCCTGGAACTTCCCCCTCCTCATGCTGGCGTGGAAGATCGCCCCGGCGCTCGCGACCGGCAACACGGTGGTGCTGAAGCCCGCCGAGACGACCCCGCTCTCCGCGCTCTTCTTCGCGGACATCTGCCGCCAGGCGGGTCTGCCGAAGGGCGTCGTCAACATCGTCACCGGTGACGGCCGTACGGGCGCCGCGCTCGTCGCCCACCCGGACGTGAACAAGGTGGCCTTCACCGGGTCCACGGCCGTCGGCAAGGAGATCGCCCGCACTCTCGCCGGCACCCGCAAGAAACTCACCCTGGAGCTGGGCGGCAAGGGCGCCAACATCGTCTTCGACGACGCCGCGCTCGACCAGGCCGTCGAGGGCATCGTCAGCGGCATCTTCTTCAACCAGGGCCAGGTCTGCTGCGCGGGCTCCCGGCTGCTGGTGCAGGAGTCGATCCACGACGAGCTGCTCGACCGGCTGAAGCGGCGCCTGTCGACGCTGCGCCTCGGCGACCCGCTGGACAAGAACACCGACATCGGCGCGATCAACTCCGCGGAGCAGCTCGCCCGCATCACCGCGCTGGCCGACCAGGGTGAGGCGGAGGGCGCCGAGCGCTGGTCCCCGGCCTGCGAACTGCCCTCCGCGGGGTACTGGTTCGCCCCGACGCTCTTCACGGGTGTCACCCAGGCGCACACCATCGCCCGTGACGAGATCTTCGGCCCGGTCCTGTCGGTGCTGACCTTTCGTACGCCCGACGAGGCCGTCGCCAAGGCCAACAACACCCCGTACGGCCTCTCCGCCGGCATCTGGACGGAGAAGGGCTCGCGCATGCTGGCGGTCGCGAACAAGCTCCGCGCGGGCGTGATCTGGTCCAACACGTTCAACAAGTTCGACCCGACGTCGCCGTTCGGCGGCTACAAGGAGTCGGGCTTCGGCCGCGAGGGCGGCCGCCACGGCCTGGAGGCGTACCTCGATGTCTGATCGTTTGGGTGTCCTGAAGACCTACAAGCTGTACGTCGGCGGGAAGTTCCCGCGTTCCGAGAGCGGCCGGGTGTACGAGGTGAGCGACGCGAAGGGCAAGTGGCTGGCGAACGCGCCGCTCTCCTCCCGCAAGGACGCCCGGGACGCGGTGGTCGCCGCGCGCAAGGCGTTCGGCGGCTGGTCGGGGGCCACGGCGTACAACCGCGGTCAGGTGCTGTACCGGATCGCGGAGATGCTTCAGGGCCGCCGCAACCAGTTCGCGCACGAGGTCGCGGACGCCGAGGGCCTGTCGAAGCCGAAGGCGGCCGAGCAGGTGGACGCAGCGATCGACCGCTGGGTCTGGTACGCGGGCTGGACCGACAAGATCGCCCAGGTGGTGGGCGGCGGCAACCCGGTCGCCGGCCCGTTCTTCAACCTCTCCTCGCCGGAGCCGACGGGCGTGGTCGCGGTCCTGGCCCCCCAGGAGCCGTCCCTCCTGGGCCTGGTCTCCGTCGTCGCGCCCGTGATCGCCACCGGCAACACGGCGGTCGTGATCGCGAGCGAGCGGTCCCCGCTTCCGGCGCTCTCCTTCGGTGAGGTGCTCGCCACCTCCGACGTCCCCGGCGGCGTGGTCAACATCCTGACCGGCCGTACGGCGGAGATCGCGGCGCCGCTCGCCGCCCACCAGGACGTGAACGCGATCGACCTCGCGGGCGCGGACGGTGAACTGGCGAAGGAGCTGGAGGTCGCCGCCGCCGACAACCTCAAGCGCGTCCTGCGTCCACAGCCTGTGGACGACTGGACGGTCACGCCGGGCACCGAGCGGCTGACGGCCTTCCTGGAGACCAAGACGGTGTGGCACCCCACGGGCGCGCTGGGCGCGTCGGGTTCCTCGTACTGACGGCTGCCGCACACCGGAGCGCCGCGCCCCTCCCGGACGGGCGGGTGCGCGGCGCTCGGCGTGCGGCGGGTGGTCAGGCGCCCAGCGCGCCCGCCGCCCGCCCCACCAGCGGCAGGCCGCCGACGGAGTCCGCCTGCGCGACCGGGCCGGTCAGGGTCTGCGAGGACAGCGGCTTGAAGTCGGCGACCTTGGTGCCGACGCCGTTGTCCAGGGGGTCGACGCCGGTGCCGGCCAGCGGGTTGGGCTTGAGGCCCGCCACCGGGGCCGTGACGTAGCCGAGGGCCATGGTCGTGGCCTCCATCCCGGCCTCGGGGTCGATCTTCCCCAGCGAGGTGGGGCGCGTGTGCCCGATCCCGGCGATGAGGTCGGTGCTCTCCGCGGAGGCCGTCGCCGCACCTGCTCCGAGCGCCACCGAGGCGGTCGCGAGGGCGACCAGGGCGCGCTGGGCGGTCGGGGTTCGGGAGGACGAGTGTCGGGCCATCGCTGCTGCCACCTCTTGCTGCGGAGTACCTGCGGACTACTGCACAGAGTAATCGGAACGATGCGCAGCGTAGTTGAGATGTGATGCGCGCTTCAAAGCCGACCCGCGGGGTCCTGCGGCGGCCGGTCCATGCCGCACACTGGTCTCCCGTGAGCTCCCATCCACCCATACCGACGCGCGTGGTGCTGCTCTGCGGCCCCTCCGGCTCCGGCAAGTCCCTCCTCGCCGCCCACTCCGGTCTCCCGGTGCTGCGGCTCGACGACTTCTACAAGGAGGGCACCGACCCGACGCTGCCGCTCGTGCCGGGCAGCGCCGACATCGACTGGGACCACCCGGACTCCTGGGACGCGGACGCGGCCGTCGCCGCCATCACGGAGCTGTGCCGCACGGGCCGTACGGCCGTGCCCGTCTACGACATCTCGCTCAGCGCCCGCACCGGCGCGGAGACGGCCGACATCGGCCGGACCCCGCTCTTCATCGCCGAGGGCATCTTCGCCGCCGAGATCGTGACGCGCTGCCGGGAGACGGGGGTGCTGGCCGACGCGCTCTGCCTGAGCCGCGGCTCGCTGACGACGTTCCGCCGGCGCTTCCTGCGGGATCTGCGGGAGGGCCGCAAGTCGGTGCCGTTCCTGCTGCGGCGCGGCTGGCGGCTGATGCGGCGGGAGCGGACGATCATCGCCCGGCAGACCGCGCTGGGCGCCCACGCCTGCGACCGGGACGAGGCGATGGGCCGGCTGGCCGCCGCGGCGGCGGGACGCTGCGCCACGGCCCGTACGGCGGCCTGACACGCCCGACGGCGGCGTACGCGCGGACAGGAACGCGGGCACGAGGCGCTGGACCGCGGGCACGGAAAACGGGAACGCGGGTACGGGACAAGGAGGCGCGGGCACGGAAAACGGGACTGGACGGACCCCCCGGCCCTCCAGTCCCGTTCCCTTCCTGCTCCCCCGTGTTCCCCCGTGCCCTTTCCCCCGTTCCCCTGGTGCTTCCCCCGTGGGTTCCGCGGAGCTCCCCCGAACTCCACGGTCTCCGTGGTGTTTCCCCCGTGTGAGTAAGAGCCCGGCACCCCCCTGGTGATACACCCGGGCTCCAACTTTTTTTCCGGCCCCCCGGCCGGGCTGCCCTCAGGCGACGAGTTCGCCGAAGGCGTCCTCACGGTCACGGCCGAAGCTGAGGACCTCGTCCTCGCGCAGCCGGCGGAGCGACCGCCAGATGCTGGACTTCACCGTGCCGACACTGATGTCGAGTATGTCCGCGATCTCCGGGTCCGTGCGGCCCTCGTAGTAGCGCAGGACCAGCATGGTGCGCTGGAGTTCGGGGAGCCGGGCCAGCGCCTGCCACAGAACGGCGCGCAGTTCGGTGCCGCGCATCGCGTCCGTGTCGCCGGGCGTCTCCGGCAGTTCCTCGGTCGGGTACTCGTTGAGCTTGCGGCGCCGCCAGGCGCTGATGTGCAGGTTGGTCATGGTGCGGCGGAGGTATCCGCCGACGGCCGCCTTGTCGCTGATCCGGTCCCACGCCCGGTAGGTCGAGAACAGCGCGCTCTGCAGCAGATCCTCGGCCTCGAAGCGGTCACCGGTCAGGTGGTAGGCGGTGGCGTACAGGGAGGCGCGGCGCTCCTGGACGTAGGCGGTGAACTCCGCCTCCGACAGCGAGCGACGCTCCCCCTCTGCCTCCCCGTACGCCGCCGGGCCCCCCTCGGGCTCCCCCGTGCGGGCGTCGATCACCGACATGTAGCCGGTGTGCTGACGCCCAGTGCCGCCGCGAGCGCACCCCCGCCCGCTCACGGCGGCACCGGACTTCTCGGAACCCCGGTGCGTGTGCACGTCGTGCAGACGCGTGATCACTGCGCTGGTGCTGGTGCCGTGCAGCGTATTCATCTCGCGCCCCCCGTCGTGGACTTCCGGTGTTCGGCTTGCTGTTCTGCCTGTGCCGAGAATCCTGCCGGGGTCACTTCATGGCCGTGTCCGCCGACTGTCACAGACCTGTCACAGCGCCCTGTCACCGCGGGACCACAGTTCCTTCACAGGGCCCGACGGTAGGGACGCGTGCTTCACGACCCACCGGTCGAACCCCACCCCCTCCATGGGCCAGAATGAGCCTGTGCCTTCCCTGTTGCTGATCGAGGACGACGACGCCATCCGTACGGCCCTGGAGCTCTCTCTGACGCGCCAGGGTCACCGGGTGGCCACGGCTGCCAGCGGTGAGGACGGTCTGAAACTGCTGCGCGAGCAACGGCCGGACCTGATCGTGCTGGACGTGATGCTGCCCGGCATCGACGGTTTCGAGGTGTGCCGCCGCATCCGGCGCACCGACCAGCTGCCGATCATCCTGCTGACCGCGCGCAGCGACGACATCGACGTGGTGGTCGGACTGGAGTCCGGCGCCGACGACTATGTGGTCAAGCCGATCCAGGGGCGGGTGCTGGACGCCCGTATCCGGGCCGTACTGCGGCGCGGGGAACGCGAGTCGACCGACGCGGCGAGCTTCGGCAGTCTGGTCATCGACCGCGCCGCCATGACCGTCACCAAGAACGGCGAGGACCTCCAGCTCACCCCGACCGAGCTGCGTCTGCTGCTCGAACTGAGCCGGCGGCCCGGTCAGGCGCTCTCCCGGCAGCAGTTGCTGCGGCTGGTGTGGGAGCACGACTACCTCGGCGACTCGCGGCTGGTGGACGCCTGCGTGCAGCGGCTGCGCGCCAAGGTCGAGGACGTGCCGTCGTCCCCGACGCTCATCCGTACCGTGCGGGGTGTGGGCTACCGGCTGGATCCGCCTCAGTGACCCAGGAACAAACGGAGTCTCCCCGCGGCTGGACCGCGGCGCGCAAGGGGGTCTGGTCGCGGCTGCGCTTCACCAGCCTGCGGCTCAGGCTGGTCGTCGTCTTCGGGCTGGTGGCGCTGACCGCCGCCGTCACCGCGTCCGGCATCGCGTACTGGCTGAACCGGGAGGCGGTCCTCACCCGTACCCAGGACGCCGTGCTGCGCGACTTCGAGCAGGAGATGCGCAACCGGGCCGGTTCGCTGCCCCAGGACCCGACGCAGGACGAGCTCCAGCACACCGCCGGGCAGATGGCCAACAGCAGCCAGCGCTTCGGGGTGCTGCTGGTCGCCGAGGACTCCGCCGGGAACGCGCTGTACGGCAGTTCCGGCGGCCCGGACGGCTTCTCCCTCTCCGACGTGCCCGAGTCGCTGCGCACGGCGGTGAACAAGGAGCAGAAGGTCACGTCGGCGAACAAGTCGCCGTACCACCTGTACTGGCAGCGGATATCCGCCGACGACACCCCGTACCTCGTGGCGGGCAGCCGGGTCATCGGCGGCGGCCCGACCGGGTACATGTTCAAGTCGCTGGAGCCCGAGGCCAAGGACCTGGGCTCGCTGGCCTGGTCGCTGGGGATCGCCACGGCGCTGGCCCTGATCGGCTCCGCGCTGCTCGCGCAGGCCCTGGCGACGACCGTGCTGAAGCCGGTGCACCGGCTCGGGTCGGCCGCGCGCCGGCTCGGCGAGGGCAAGCTGGACACCCGGCTCCAGGTCTCCGGCACCGACGAGCTGGCCGACCTCTCCCGGACCTTCAACAGCGCCGCCGCGGCACTGGAGAAGCGGGTCGAGGACATGGCCGCGCGGGACTCCGCCTCCCGGCGCTTCGTGGCCGACATGAGCCATGAGCTGCGGACGCCGCTGACGGCGATCACAGCCGTGACGGAGGTCCTGGAGGAGGAGCTGGAGGCGGAGTCCGGGTCGATGGACCCGATGATCGAGCCCGCCGTCCGGCTGGTGGTCAGCGAGACCCGGCGGCTGAACACCCTGGTCGAGAACCTGATGGAGGTCACCCGCTTCGACGCGGGCACCGCCCGGCTGGTCCTCGACGACGTCGACGTCGCCGACCAGATCACCGCCTGCATCGACGCGCGGGCCTGGCTGGACGCCGTCGACCTGGACGCCGAGCGGGGCATCCACGCCCGGCTCGACCCGCGCCGCCTCGACGTCATCCTGGCCAACCTCATCGGCAACGCGCTCAAGCACGGCGGGTCGCCGGTGCGCGTCTCGGTGAGCGCGGTCGCCGACGAGGTCGTGATCGCGGTCCGCGACCACGGGCCCGGCATCCCGGAGGACGTCCTGCCGCACGTCTTCGACCGCTTCTACAAGGCGAGCGCCTCCCGGCCGCGCTCCGAGGGCAGCGGGCTCGGCCTCTCCATCGCGCTCGCCAACGCGCACATCCACGGCGGTGAGATCACCGCGGGCAACCACCCCGACGGCGGCGCGGTGTTCACCCTGCGGCTGCCGCAGGACGCGTCGGCGCTGACGGAGCCGGACCCGGACGACTCCCGGGGCACCGGCCGGGGCAAGGACGCGAAGGGACAGGGCTGATGACCGTACGCCGCCTGCCGGCGCTCCCCGTGCTGGCCGTACTGGCCCTGGTGCTCACCGGGTGCGGCATCCGGGCCACGGAGGTGCCGACGGACTTCGGTCCGGCGCCGTCCCGGGTGCGCTGCTCGCTCGCCGAGCCGGGCGCGGCCACGGAGCCGGCCACGGGCCTTGACGTACGGGTGTACCTGCTGTGCGGCTCGTCGCTGGTCGCGGTGGACCGGACCGTGACGGTGCCGGACGGCGCGGACGGTGCCGGGCGCCGGGTGTCGGTCGCGGCGGGGCTGCTGGACGAGCTGTCCGCGCCGCCGTCGGCCGCGGAGACGGAGGCCCGGTACACCACCGACGTCCCCGGTTCGATCACCGTGCGGGAGCCGCGCGGCGACGACCCGGACGGCACCCTGCGGCTGAGCGTCGCGCCGGACGCCCTCACGTCGTACGCCCTGGCCCAGGTCGTCTGCACCTTCGCGGAGTCGGCGGCGGCCGAGGACGACGGCTCGGTGATCCTCGGCGGCCCGGCGGAGCAGACGCCGCGGCGGTACGTGTGCACCGACGAGGTGCGCTCCCGGCCGGGCAGCAACGAGCCGCCGTCAAGGAAGGTCACCGGAAACTGACCGGCGCCCGGCGCTACCGCCGGGCGCCGTCCGGCTGTGTCCCCTGTCCCCTGTCCCCCGTCCCGGCCCCGCGTCCCGCAAGCGGAGGGCGGGCGGGCTCGGACCGGCGGTCTACGCGCGGTGCCCGGCAGCGGGCGCGGGGGCCTTCCGTACGGATGTCCGGACAGCCTCGCCGGGCGGGGCCGCCGCCCTCCGGGCAGGGGGGATGCCGTCCGGGCCCCGCGGGCGGGCGGGCGCCGCTCCCCGGGCGTCCGAGGCGCCGTGTGGCGCATGACTCACCCGTGCGGGGGAGAGTCCGGAACCGCGCGCGCGGCGGGCCGCGTCTGAGGAGGCGTGCAGCGTCAAGGCTTCTTCGGCGGCAGCGCCGCGATCCGCATCCGTGTGACGGGAGGCGTCCTCCTCGTCGCACACCTCGTGCTCGTCGCCTGGCTCACGCTGCGCCCTCTCGACGTCCCCTGGGTGATGCCCGCCAATCTGCGGCCCTTCGAGGGCATCCGGAGCGAGCTGGCCCTTGGCTGGCCGGAGGCGGCCCGCTGCGTCTGCGGCGGCCTGGGACTGCTGGCCCCGCTGGGCGTGCTGCTGCCGATGGCGGGCGGCCGGATCGATGTCTCGCCGCTGGCCTCACTGGTGCGGGTCACGGCCGCGGGCGCCCTGCTGTCCCTGGGGATCGAGCTGTTGCAGACCGGCGTGCCGGGGCGGGTCGCCGACATCGACTCGCTGCTGCTGAACACCGTGGGCGTGGCCCTGGCGCATCTCGCCGTGGTCCCGGCGGGCCGGGCCTGGCTCCGCCGCAGGGCCGGCCACCGGCGGTTCGAGGACGTCCCCCTGGAGGAGCCCTCTCAGGGACGGACCCCGACGATTCCCAGGGTCGGGATCGCCCCGTAGATCGACGCTTTGCCCTCGTTCGTCTCCGTACCGTGGAAGGCAGATGAGGCGGCCGTCCGGGGCGCCTCGGTCGACACTTCTCGAAGGAGCCGCCATGTCCAGCCTCGCCCGCCCCACCCAGGGCCGCATGATCGGTGGAGTGTGCGCCGCGCTGGCGCGACGCTTCGGCACCTCGGCCACCACCATGCGCGTCATATTCCTCGTCTCGTGTCTGCTGCCCGGCCCGCAGTTCCTGCTCTATCTGGCGCTGTGGATCCTGTTCCCGTCCGAGGACAAGGCGACGGGCCGCACGGCCTGGTGACGCCGGACGGCCCGGGAGACTCCCTCGGGAAAGACGGCGGGGCGCGCCCGGTGGTGCCGGGCGCGCCCCGTCGGCGCGTGCGTGCGTGCGGGTGCGGGTCAGCCGAGCGGGAGCCCGTTGACCGGCAGGCCGCTGGTGGGCAGGCCCTTCAGCGGCAGGCCGCCGAGGAGACCGGCGAGCGGGCCGGTCGGGCCCTTGGCGACCTGGTCGGCGACGACCTGCTCGGCGATCGGCTGCGCGGTGGTCAGGCCGGTGTGGGTGGCGCGCTGACCGGCGTCGAGGGCGTTGCCCGCACCGGGGGCGACCTGGCCGACGGTCTCGGCGGGGAGCGTCCGGACGACGCCGTCCACCGTGGAGGCGAGGTCCGGGACACCCGGGGCCGCTTCGGCGGCGCCCGTGCCGGCGGCGGCGAAGGCGGCACCGAGGGCGGCGACGCCGAGGGTCTTGGCAGCAGACTGCTTCATGAAATGCGTCCTCGAAATGGGAGGTCGGGGAAAGTGAGCGGTCCCCGACCGTAAACACGGGGCGTCGTCCGCCGCAAACATCGAAATGCGGACGGATTGTGAAAGAACCTCCGCGGGCGCGGACGCGGATCGCTCAGCCCTGCCCCTCACCCGCCGGGTAACCGCTGGTGGAGGCGGTCTGCTGGAACAGCCATTCGGCTTTCAGCTCCGCGTATCCGGGTTTGATCACGTCATTGATCATCGCCAGTCGTTCATCGAAAGGAATGAACGCTGATTTCATCGCATTGACGGAGAACCACTGGAGATCTTCGAGCGTATAACCGAACGCGTCGACAAGGTGCTCGAATTCCCGGCTCATGCCGGTGTGGGACATGAGCCGGTTGTCCGTGTTGACGGTGGCGCGGAAGTGGAGCCGGCGCAGCAGCCCGATGGGGTGCTCGGCGTACGACGCCGCCGCCCCGGTCTGGAGGTTGGAGCTCGGGCACAGCTCCAGCGGGATGCGCTTGTCCCGTACGTAGGAGGCGAGCCGTCCGAGCTTCACCGTGCCGTCCTCGGCGACCTGGATGTCGTCGATGATGCGCACCCCGTGGCCGAGCCGGTCGGCGCCGCACCACTGGAGCGCCTGCCAGATCGACGGCAGCCCGAACGCCTCGCCGGCGTGGATGGTGAAGTGGTTGTTCTCCCGCTTCAGGTACTCGAAGGCGTCGAGGTGCCGGGTGGGCGGGTAGCCGGCCTCGGCGCCGGCGATGTCGAAGCCGACGACGCCCAGGTCGCGGTAGCGGTTGGCCAGCTCGGCGATCTCCAGGGCGCGGGCGGCGTGCCGCATGGCGGTGAGCAGGGCGCCGACGCGGATGCGGTATCCGGCGTCGCGCGCCCGCCGCTCCCCCTCCCGGAAGCCCTCGTTGACGGCCTCGACGACCTCTTCGAGGCTGAGTCCGCCTTCGAGGTGCTGCTCGGGGGCGTACCGCACCTCGGCGTACACGACCCCGTCCGCGGCGAGGTCCACGGCGCACTCGGCGGCGACCCGGACCAGGGCGTCCCGGGTCTGCATGACGCCGACGGTGTGCGAGAAGGTCTCCAGGTACCGCTCCAGCGAACCGGAGTCGGCGGCCCGGCGGAACCAGCGGCCGAGCCGGTCGGGTTCGGTCTCGGGAAGGGCGGAGTATCCCTGTTCCCGGGCGAGTTCGACGACGGTGGCGGGGCGCAGTCCGCCGTCGAGATGATCGTGCAGCAGGACCTTCGGCGCCCGGCGGATCTGGTCCGGCGTGGGGGACTTCGCGGTGGTCTGGCTCGTCATCTCCGCACTGTAACTCCTACGCGCGTAGATCGCCGGTCTTCCGGAAATACCGGTGCCCGGGGCCGGGCGGGAGTGCCCCCGGGTCTGCCCCCGCGGCCGCTGCGCCGCCGCCCGTCCGGGCGGAAGGCTGGCCCGATATGCCCGACGCCAGGGAGCAGGCGATGCGCGCGCACGAGGAGCGGCCGGAGAAGTCCGGCACGAGGCCACACCGCGGGTCGGTCACGGCTCGACCGCCCGGACCGGTCGCCCGGGGCCCGCTGCCCGCGTCCGTGACCGCCCTCCAGAGCACGGCGGGCAACATGGCGGTACAGCGGGCGTTCGCGGGTGAGCTGAGCGGCCTCAGCACCGATCAGGTGCTGGCGCGGCTGAAGAGCCGTTATCCGAACGAGCGGTTCCTGTACAGGACGGTGAACGACGCGCGCAGGGGCGCGGCGGTCCACGACACCCTCGCCGGCCTGGCGGCGGCGCTGGGGGTCGGGGCGCCGCAGCAGCAGGGGGAGGCCGCGACGGCCCCGGAGGCATCGGCGTCGGCGGCCGCCCCGGCGGCGTCCGAATCGGTCACGACCACCCCGGCGGCATCCGAATCGGTCACGGCCGCCCCGGCCACCCGGATTCCCGTGGCGCCCGGTCCGGCCGTGAAGTCACCGCCGCCTCCCGTCCCCCCGCGGCCGGTCCGGCCCGGCACGGCCGTGTCCGTCGGGGCAGGGGAACGGGCCTCCTCGGCGCCGGCGCCCGCACCCGTCCAGGCGCCGGCCGGGGAACGCGCGGAACGCGACTCCCTGCGCACCTCGGAGGGTGACTTCAAGGGAAACACCGAGGCTGCCCGGAAAGGGCTGGACGCGGAGTTGCAGACGCCCGGCAGGTATCTGCGCAGCCGGGGCTCAAGCCGGCTGACGGGCGACGTGTTCGAGAAGATGGCCGCCTCCATGGCGTCCGCACAGAACTCCGACGCTCTCCTGCAGAAGTACCTCAACCAGCTCTACAGCTGCCTCGAATGGACCGGCCGGGCGCCCATCACGGTCTACACCGACGAGGCCAACGGCAAGGGCGACCTGATGCTCGGGGTCAAGACCGCCGACGCCCTGCGCGAGAACTTCCCGGTGAGCGGGGAGAACAAGAACGACATCTCGCTGATGACCCACAAGGGAAACCGGTACCTCAAGAAGCATCCGGACTTCTTCGAGCAGTTCGGCCATCCGTACACCGTGCTCGGCGGCATGTTCCCCGACGCACCGGCCCTCGCTCCCGGCGCGGGCCCCACCGACGTGGTCGTCGCGCCGCAACTGGGCTCCACCAAGCCGTTCCAGGAGAGCGTCGGCAAGTGGGGCAGCGAAGTCTCCGCGATGAACGAGTACGCCCGTGACGAGCCGCTCCCGGCGGGGGCCCAGGGCCGCAGCGCCCTGCACACCACGGGACTGGAGGAGCACGAGGCGGGCATCACCTTCCACGCCGGTCTGCGGGCCTACAAGAAGGAGCAGGACGCCAAGACCGATGAGCGGGAGAAGCGAGCCGCCCGGCTGGACCATCTCGAGGCCCTGAAGTCCAAGGAACTGATCACCGCGCTCTTCCCGCCGGAGCAGGAACGGACAGCCCGGGACTTCGCCGCGTCCGCCGGATCCCGGCTGTACTTCGCCTACTCCAACAAGAGCGCCCAGCGGTTCGCGCTCACGGTGGCCGAGGTGGAGCACGGCAGCAGCCACGACGTGCACGTCGTCCAGTCCACGCCCAAGGCCAAGCCGACCGTCGACGCGTCCGTGGCGGCCACGCTCGCCGGACTCGGGGTGTCCAAGGTCCGGCTGGTGGAGGTGGACCTCCAGACCTCACAGGTGAAGTCCACCGACGTGGCGACCGGGGGCCAGGGCAAGACCATGCACTGGATCACGACCAGCGGGGTCCCGCACGACGACATGATCACGATGATCAAGGCCAGCGAGCCGATCATGATGACGACCGGCAACCAGAGCACCTCGGAGGCGCTGTCGGCCGGCAAGACCATCCTGTACGAGAGCATCGGCCAGA
The DNA here is from genome assembly GCF_034105845.1 of Streptomyces sp. CRN 30. Taxonomy (NCBI): domain Bacteria; kingdom Bacillati; phylum Actinomycetota; class Actinomycetes; order Kitasatosporales; family Streptomycetaceae; genus Streptomyces; species Streptomyces sp. CRN 30. The sequence continues at coordinate 28,753 of NZ_JAVRHI010000382.1, forward strand.
AACAGAGCAGGGCGTTCAGGGACTCGCTGTACAAGCACGCCGGTATCGCGCCGACGGACCGGACCGCCCTCGCCGCCGTCAGCCGGGACCACGACCGGGAGGGCGCGGTCCCCGGCCAGCCCGAGTTCAAGGCCGCGGCACGGGTCCTGAAGGACACTCAGGCGAACGACCGGATGGGCAGGCTCAGCGACGAGGCCGCCGCCACCAAGAACCTCGACCGGTGGATCGGCGGCGGCCACCTGCGCGGCTACCTGAAGAAGAGCGCGCTCAGCGATGAACTGAACACCGCGGAGGCACAGCTGTCGAGCAGTCGAACGGATCCGGCGGCCTACCGGCGCTTCGTCGACCACCTCCGCGGCCTCCCGGAGAGCGCGGAATGACCCCGGCCGCCGCAGGCCGCTGCCGCGGCGGCCGATACATAACGGTGACCGCACGTACGGATGGCGGACACCCGCTCTTCTGACACTGTTTTGCCATGGCACAACAAGCGACGCCGGTGCGCGAGGCACGGCTGGGGCGGGCGCTCGGTCCGCAGGTGACGGCGGTGAGCGGAGTGGCGGTACTGCTCCCCGCGGGTGACGAGGTCTCCAGCCGCAGGCCGTCCCCCCTGCTGGCGACCGCGTCCGTCCGCTCACTGGGACGCAGGCTGACCCGGTCGGGCCGCGACGAGGGGCTGGCCGCGCACGTCGTGCACTACCGCTACCGCGGCTGGAACGGCAGCGAGGCCCATCTCGCCCGGGACGCCGAGTGGGCCGCCGCCGAGGCGGTACGGCGGTACGGGGACGTCCCGGTCTGCCTGGTCGGCGTCGGCATGGGCGGCCGGGCGGCGCTGCGGGCGGGCGGCCACGAGGCCGTCAACTCCGTACTGGCGATCGCCCCCTGGCTGCCGGAGGAGGACGTGGCCGCGCCGCCCGAACCGGTGAAACAGCTGTCCGGGCGCCGGGTGCTGATCGTGCACGGCACGGACGACGGGCGGTGCGACCCGGAGCTGTCCTTCCGGCTGGCGGCGCGGGCGAAGAAGGCCAACCGGGACGTGTGCCGGTTCGAGGTGCACTCCGAGGGGCACGCGCTGCGGCACTACCGCGACGAGGTCGCGGCGCTGGCGGAGGACTTCGTGCTGGGGGCGTTGTTCGGCCGTTCTTTCGCACGGCCGGTGGAGGACGCGTTGGCGGCTCCGCCGCCGTTGGGGCTGCGGATGCCGCTGGCTGTGGGGTTCGGGGGGACGATCAGGCGGTGAGGCGTGTATCCGCGACGCCGTCGTGGCTGGTCGCGCGGTTCCCCGCGCGCCTTTTCGGGGCGCTGCCCCTCAATCCGGCAGTAGGTGGCCCCTCTTCGACAGGAGGAACTGCTTGAACGCCGCCACCGGAGGGGGATCCTGTCTGCCCTTCATCCAGGCCACGCCGATCTCGCGGACCGCTCGTGGGGCCGTGACCGTCAGTTCCACGACTCCCGGGCGGGGCACGGCCGGGGGCGGGAGGAGGGCCACGCCCAGGCCCGCCGCGACCAGGCCCCGCAGGGTCTCCGCCTCCTCGCCCTCGAAGGCCACCCGGGGGCGGAAGCCCGCCTCCGCGCAGACGGCGTCGGTGATGCGGCGCAGGCCGTAGCCGGGTTCCAGGGTCACGAACGTCTCGTCGGCGGCCTCGGCGAGCTTGATCCGGCGGCGGGCCGCGAGCCGGTGGTCGGCGGGGACGACGAGCCGGAGCCGCTGCTCGTCAAGGCGGCGGGCGACGAGGTCGGGCGCGTCGGGGACCGGTGAGGTGAGGCAGAGGTCGAGTTCACCGGCGCGCAGCCGCTCCAGCATGGCCTCGCCGTAGTTCTGGACCAGGCTGAAGCGGATCCGGGGGTGGTCGGCTCGGAAGGCGTGGATCAGGCCGGGGACCGTCTCCGCGCCCATGGTGTGCAGGAACCCGAAGGCGACCTTGCCGGTGGTGCGGTCGGCGTCGGCGCGGACCGCGTCGGCGGCCCGCTCGATCTCGGCGAGGGCCCGTTCGACGGAGGCCAGGAAGGTGTGCCCGGCGGGGGTGAGGGAGAGGGTGCGGCCGTGCCGGGCGAACAGGTCGACGCCCAGGTCGTGTTCGAGGCGGACGACGGCCCGGGAGAGCGTCGACTGGGGGACGTTCATCTCCTGGGCGGCGCGGGTGACGTGCTCGGTGCGGGCCACGCCGGCGAAGTGCGCGAGGCGTGGCGCGAGCAGCGTGACGATGTCTTCCGTGTCACTGTCCCGTGACAGCCACACCTCTGAACTCGACTCATGCGCCATGGGAACGATTATGGACGTTCCATGCATTGGACGGATGAGTGAGGGGTCCGTACGTTCGGTGACATGACTCCCGCCGATACCGGGGCGTCCACCACCGTGGGCGCCGCCGTCTCCGTCCCAGCCCCTTCCGAGACTCGTACTGACACGCGTATGACTCCGGGCGGGCCCGGATATCGCCGGATGAGCCTCGCCCTGTTCCTCGCGGGCGTGGCGACCTTCGCCCTTCTCTACTCCACCCAGGCACTGCTGCCGCTGATCTCCGGCGACCTCGGGGTGAGCGCGAGCGACGCGAGCTGGACGGTGGCCGCCGCGACCGGCGGCCTGGCGGTCTTCGTCCTGCCGATGAGCGCGCTCTCCGAACGGTTCGGACGCCGTACGGTCATGACGGCGTCCCTCGCGGTCGCGGTGACCGTGGGGCTGCTGGTGCCGTTCGCGCCGTCGCTCCCAACGCTGGTCGCGCTGCGGGCCGTACAGGGCGCGGCGCTGGCCGGGCTGCCGGCCTCCGCGCAGGCGTACCTCGCGGAGGAGGTCACGCCGAAGGCGCTGGTCACGGCGATCGGCCTGTTCGTGGCGGGCAACAGCGTCGGCGGCATGAGCGGCCGGGTCATCACCGGCTGGGTCGCGCAGGAGTGGGGCTGGCGGGTGGCCGTCGGGGTGATCGGCCTGCTGGCGGTGGCGTGCGCGGTGGCGTTCCGGATGCTGATCCCGAGGCCCCGGCACTTCACGGCGGGCTCGCTGCGCCCGCGCGTCCTCGCGGGAACGGTGCGGGACCATCTCTCCAACCCGCTGCTGCGCCGCCTGTACGCGATCGGCGCGCTGTTCATGACGGTGTTCGGCGGGGTCTACACGGTGATCGGCTACCGGCTGACGGACGCCCCGTTCTCCCTCCCCCAGGGCATCGTCGGCTCGGTCTTCCTGGTCTACCTGGTCGGTACGGTGTCGGCGTCGATGTCGGGGCGGCTGGTGGGCCGGCTGGGGCGGCGCGGCGCGCTGTACCTGGGCGGCGGCACGACGGCGGCGGGCCTGCTGCTGTCCCTGGCCGATTCGCTCCCCCTGGTCCTCCTGGGCCTGGTCCTCATCACGGCGGGTTTCTTCGCGGGGCACTCGGTGGCGTCGGCGGCGGTCAGCAGGACGGCGACGCACGGCCGCGCGCAGGCGTCGGCGCTGTACCAGTCGGCGTACTACATCGGTTCCAGCGTCGGCAGCACGGTGGGCGCGGTCGCCTTCCACTCCGGGGGCTGGACCGGGACGGTCGGGGTCGGGCTGCTGGCGATGGCGGGGGTCGTGGCGGTCACGCTGGCCGGTACGCGGGCGGCGCGCAGGCAGGCCGCCGAGATACCGGCGACGGCCTGAGCGCCCCTCGCCGGCCTGCGGGTTCTCCTACTCCCCGGGCCATTGTCAGTGGCCTCCTGTAGCTTCCGAAGGGTAGGGCGCGAAGACGCGTCCGGCAGCGGGCCACAGGGGTGGGTGGACGATGACCGACGGCACGGCGACGGCGGAGCTGGACTCCGCGCTGGAGAAGCACCGGGTCGAGCTGACCGGATACTGCTACCGGATGCTCGGCTCCTCCTTCGAGGCGGAGGACGCGGTCCAGGACACCCTGGTCCGCGCCTGGCGGAGCTACGACAAGTTCGAGGGCCGGTCCAGTCTCCGCTCCTGGCTCTACCGCATCGCGACCAACGTCTGCCTGGACATGCTGACCGCGGGCAACAAGCGGGCCCGCCCCGTGGACCTGTCCGAGTCGACCCCCCTCGCCCAGGCCGCCCTGGCCCCCCGTCCGGACAACACCTGGCTGGAGCCGATGCCGGACGCCCGGATGCTGCCCACGACCGACGACCCGGCGGAGGCCGCGGTGGCCAAGGAGTCGGTACGACTGGCCTTCATGGCCGCGTTGCAGAACCTCCCGCCCAAGCAGCGGGCGGTGCTCATCCTGCGTGAGGTGCTGGCCTGGCGGGCCAGCGAGGTCGCCGAGCTGCTCGGCACGTCGGTGGCGTCGGTGAACAGCGCGCTGCAACGGGCCCGCGCGACCCTCGCGGAGCGCGCTGACCAGGGGGCCGCGGGCGCGGTGTCGGACCCCTTGGACGAGGAGCAGCAGAAGCTCCTCGACCGCTACGTGGCGGCCTTCGAGGGCTACGACATGACGGCTCTCACCGCGCTGCTGCACGAGGACGCGGTCATGACGATGCCGCCGTTCGACCTGTGGCTGGCGGGTCCGTCGGACATCACGGGCTTCATGACGACGATCGGCGCGTCCTGCGCGGGCTCGCGGCTGGTGCCGGTGGCGGCCAACGGGCTGCCGGCCTTCGCGCACTACAAGCCGGACCCGGAGGCGGGCGGCTTCTCGCCGTGGGCGATCCAGGTCCTGGAGATCTCAGACGGCCGGATCACCGGGTTCCACTGCTTCCTCGACACCAAGCGGTGGTTCCCGCTGTTCGGCCTCCCCCTCCACCTCGAAGCGGAGGCCGACTAGGCCGATCAGGGCGCGCAGCTCCGGCCCCGGGCCGCGCAGCCTGACCCGGCCCCCGGCGCGGATCGCGGCGAGCTGCATCCGCGCCAGTACGTCGATGGTGGCGAGCGTCGGCGGTCCGACCCCGCCGACGTCGCAGACGACCACCCCGGCCCGGGTGGTGGCGATGAGTGCGCGCACGTCGTCACAGAGCCGGGGCAGGGTCTCCTTCGAGACCGGTCCCGGGAGCACGAGTACTGCGGGGGTCACGGCATCCACGTCCACTAGACCCCGGCCCGGCCCGGAACTCATCGCTCCGTTCCGGGCCGGCCGGGCGAGGGACGCCCGTCCCCCCGCCTCCGCGACGGATCAGATCCACATTGACCTGCGCGTGCTTCGCGGCAGAGGGTTTGCTGTATGCCCCACATATCTCCGCCCCGTACGGTCCCGCTCCTCCTCGTCGCCCGGGAGGTGCCGTGCAAGGGGTGCTGAACGGGTTCGCGGTCATCGCGGTCGTGATCGGGGTGGGGTATCTGCTCGGTCTGCGCGGTTACCTCGGCGACCAGGGCCGTGAGGTCCTCACGAAACTCGCCTTCCACGTGGCGTCGCCCGCGCTGCTCTTCACCACCTGCGCGCAGGCCGACCTCTCCGTCGTCTTCTCCAGCAGCCTTCTGGTCACGGCGCTCAGTACGGCGGCCGTGGCCGGTGTCTTCGTCGCGGTCGGTGTCACCCGGCACTGGGGCGTCGGCCGGACCACGATCGGCGCCCTGTGCTCCGGGTACGTCAACTCCGGCAACCTCGGTATCCCCATCGCCGTCTACGTCCTCGGCGACGCCTCGCTCGTCGCGCCGGTGCTGCTGTTCCAGCTCCTCGTCGTCGCGCCGGTCGGCCTGACGGTGCTGGATCTGACCGGCGGGGAGGGGCGTACCGGTCCGCTGTGGTGGAAGCTGCTCAGTCCGCTGCGGAACCCGATCGCCGTGGCCTCGCTGGCCGGGGTCGCCGTCTCCGCGTGCGGGCTGCGGATACCGGGGCCGGTGCTGGACCCGCTGACCCTGATCGGCAACATGTCCGTCCCGGCGGTCCTGATGGCCTTCGGTATCTCCCTGCGCGGCAGCGCGATGCCGTTCCAGGGCGCCGACCGGCACCCGGTGCTGCTGGCGGTGGTCCTGAAGGCGGCGGCCCAGCCGGCGGTGGCCTGGGTGCTGGCGGCGGCCGTCTTCGGCCTCCGGGGCCACCGGCTCCTCGACGTCGTCGTGACCTCGGCCCTGCCGACCGCGCAGAACATGTACACGTACGCGTCGGCGTACCGGGTGGGCGAGCGGCTCGCCCGGGATGTGGTGCTGGTGTCGACAGTGGTGGCGGTGCCGGTGCTGGTGGTGATCGCGGCGGTGCTGGGGTGAGTCAGCCGCCGCTCCGGGTGGTCACTGCCGGGTCAGTTCGGCGGGGTCGATCGCGAGGGGGAAGGGGATGGCCAGGTGGGTGGTCGCGCCCGCGAGCGCGGTCGTCCGCTCCGCGTACCGGCCGTTCTCCAGCTCGTAGGTGATGAGCATGGGCGCGGGGGCGAACTCAAGCCGCCAGAAGTGCGGGATGGCAGCCTCCGCGTACAGCATGGGCTTGACCTTGCGGTCCATGGTGCTGTTGCCGGGAGAGACCAGCTCGATCACGAGCTGCACGCCTTCGGCATCGACGCTGACTCCGTCCTCGGCTGTCGCGCCCGCATCGGTCACCACGAGATCGGGGACCACCAGGCCGGAGGGCAGGATGACATTGACGGCCTCCAGCACCTCGACCGGCGCCCCCGCAGCCTTGGCCGCCGCATGCATGAGCATGGCGAGCCGGAGCGAGGCCCGCTGGTGCCGGATGCCCGGCGCGGGGGACATCACGAGGGACTCCCCGAACAGCTCGTGGCGAGTCGTGCGGTCCTCGGGCAGGGCCAGGACGTCAGCGACGGTCCACGGTCCGGTGTGATCGCTGGCAACGCTCATTCCCTCTCACCTCCATGTCCGACCTGAAGCCCCGGTGGGCCTCGCCAGGCGCTACTCGACCAGCATACGGACGCTCCCACGAGAGCACGCCGAACGGGACCGGCGCAGGTCCGCCGATCCCGTTCACCCATACGGGGAGCCCCGAGGAAAGCCCAGGTCAGGCAATACGCTCCAGCACCACCGGCGACGCCGTGAACGCCGTCTTCGGGGCCGCGACGGAGTACGAGCCCTCCACCGCCTCCAGCGCGTACGCGAACCGCTCCGGCGTGTCCGTGTGGAGGGTCAGGAGGGGCTGGCCCTCCACCACCTCGTCGCCCGGCTTGGCGTGGAGTTCCACGCCCGCCGCCGCCTGCACCGGGTCCTCCTTGCGGGCGCGGCCCGCGCCCAGGCGCCAGGCGGCGACGCCGATGTCGTAGGCGTCCAGGCGGGTGAGGACACCGGAGGCGGCGGCCTTGACCACGTGCTGTTCCTTCGACGTCGGCAGCGGCGCGTCCGGGTCGCCGCCCTGCGCCGCGATCATGCGGCGCCACACGTCCATCGCCGAGCCGTCGGCCAGCGCCTTCGCCGGGTCGGCGTCCTTCAGGCCCGCCGCGTCCAGCATCTCGCGGGCCAGGGCGAGGGTGAGTTCGACGACGTCGGAGGGGCCGCCGCCGGCCAGGACCTCCACCGACTCGCGGACCTCCAGGGCGTTGCCGGCCGTCAGGCCCAGCGGGGTGGACATGTCCGTGATGAGGGCGACCGTCCGGACGCCGTGGTCGGTGCCCAGGCCGACCATCGTCGACGCCAGTTCCCGCGCGTCCTCCACCGTCTTCATGAAGGCACCGCTGCCCGCCTTCACATCCAGGACCAGGGAGCCCGTACCCTCCGCGATCTTCTTCGACATGATGGACGAGGCGATCAGCGGGATCGCCTCCACCGTGCCCGTCACGTCGCGCAGCGCGTACAGCTTCTTGTCGGCCGGGGCCAGGCCGTCGCCCGCCGCGCAGATCACCGCGCCGGTCGTGCCGAGGACGTCGAGCATCTCCTCGTTGGAGAGGAGCGCGCGCCAGCCGGGGATGGACTCCAGCTTGTCCAGGGTGCCGCCGGTGTGACCGAGGCCCCGGCCGCTGAGCTGCGGGACGGCCGCCCCGCACGCGGCGACCAGCGGTGCCAGCGGCAGGGTGATCTTGTCGCCGACGCCGCCCGTCGAGTGCTTGTCCGCCGTCGGGCGGGACAGCGACGCGAAGTCCATCCGCTCGCCCGACGCGATCATCGCCGCCGTCCAGCGGGCGATCTCGCGGCGGTTCATGCCGTTGAGGAGGATCGCCATGGCCAGCGCCGACATCTGTTCGTCCGCCACCTCCCCGCGGGTGTACGCGTCGATGACCCAGTCGATCTGAGCGTCGCTGAGTTCGTCGCGGTCCCGCTTGGTGCGGATGACGGAGATGACGTCCATGCCGGGTGTTCCTTACTTCGTGAGGTGGTCGGGGCCGAAGGCCTGCGGGAGCATCGCCGAGAGGGGGAGGACCCCCGCCGGGGTGCGGAGCAGCAGGTCGGGGCCGCCGAACTCGTGGAGCAGCTGGCGGCAGCGGCCGCACGGGACGAGGTCCTCGCCCGCCCCGTCGACGCACGCGAAGTGCGTCAGCCGGCCGCCGCCGGTGTTCAGCAGCGCGGAGACCAGTCCGCACTCGGCGCACAGGCCGAGCCCGTAACTGGCGTTCTCCACGTTGCAGCCGGTGACCGTGCGGCCGTCGTCGACCAGGGCGGCGGCACCGACCGCGTAACCGGAGTAGGGGGCGTACGCCCGGGACATCGCGTCCCGGGCGGCCGTGAGCAGGGCGTCCCAGTCGACGTCGGCCGTCACTTGCCCTGTCCCTTCCGGTAGGGCATGCCGTCGGCCTTCGGCATCCGCAGCCGTTGCGCGGAGAGCGCGAGGACGACGAGGGTGATGACGTACGGCGTGGCGGAGACGACCTGGTTGGGGACCTCGTTCGTGCCCGCGTACCAGGCGAAGACGAGGGCGCCGACCACGAAGGTGATCGCGGCCTTGACGTAGCTCTTGCGGATCACCAGCCAGATGGCGCCCGCCACCAGCAGCAGCGCGCCGAGGAGCAGCAGCGCGTGCACGTTGGCGGAGCCGCCGCGCAGGTTGAGGCTGTCGGTGTAGCCGAAGAGGCCGGCGCCGATGGCGAGGCCGCCGGGCATCCAGTTGCCGAAGATCATCGCCGCGAGGCCGATGTAGCCGCGGCCGCTGGTCTGGCCCTCCAGGTAGAAGGGGTTGGCGACGATGGAGAGGAAGACGCCGCCGAGTCCGGCGAGACCGCCGGAGATGATCACGGCGAGGTACTTGTACTTGTAGACGTTGACGCCGAGGGACTCGGCGGCGACGGGGTTCTCGCCGCAGGAGCGGAGGCGGAGGCCGAAGGGGGTCCGCCAGAGGATCCACCAGGTGGCGGGGATCAGGGCCACCGCGATCAGGGTCAGCCAGGAGACGTCGGTGACCAGGCCGCCGAGCAGGCCGGCGATGTCCGAGATCAGGAACCAGCCGTGCTCGTTGAGGGACTTCAGTCCGTCGGAGAGGCCGGGGATCGTGAAGTGGCCGAGCGACTCGACCGGCGGGGACTGCTTGGCGGAGCCGCCCTGGTGGCCCTCGAAGGCGAGCGGGGCGAGGTAGCGGGTGGCGCCGAGGGCGAGGATGTTGAGGGCCACACCGGAGACGATGTGGTTGACGTTGAAGGTGACGGTGACGACGGCGTGCAGCAGACCGCCGAGCGCGCCGCCGACGATGCCGACGAGGACGCCGGTCCACGGACCCCACTGGAAACCGGCCCAGGCACCGAACCAGGTGCCGAGGATCATCATGCCTTCGAGGCCGATGTTGACGACGCCCGCGCGCTCGGCCCAGAGGCCGCCGAGACCGGCGAGGCCGATCGGCACGGCGAGCTGGAGGGCGGTGGACATCTGGCTGACGTTGGTGATGCCGTCGGCGCCGGTGATGATGCGGACCAGTGAGGTCAGCGCCAGTCCGCCGGCGATGACCAGCAGGAGCACGGGCAGGGACATACGGCGGCCGGTGGGGGCCGCGGGCTGAAGCGTCGGCTGGTTGACGTCCGTTGCGGTGGTCATCGGGCCGCCACCTCCTTGTCCGTGTTGTCGGTGGCGCCCAGGACGTGACCGGCGGCCAGTTCGGCGCCGACCCGGCGCTGCTGGCGGCGCAGGCCCCACTCGCGGACGGCCTCGTAGGAGACGACGACCGAGAGGACGATCAGGCCCTGCATGATGACCGCGATCTCCTTGTCGTACCCGTGGAAGTCCAGCTCGGGCGAGGCCTTGTCGAGCCAGGCCCAGAGCAGGGCGGCAAAGGCGATGCCGACGGGGCTGTTGCGGCCGAGGAGGGCGATGCCGATGGCGAGGAAGCCGATGCCGGTGGGGAAGTTGAGGTTGTACGTGTGGGAGTCGCCGAGCAGGAGCGGCAGGCCCGCGAGGCCCGCGAGGCCACCGGAGAGGAGCATCGCGGTGAGGACCATCCGCCTGGGGCTGACTCCGCTGGCCGCGGCGGCGGTCTCGGAGGCGCCGGAGGCGCGCAGGTCGAAGCCGAACCGGGTGCGGTTCAGGACGATCCAGTAGCCGATGCCGAGGAGGACGGCGAGGACGACGAGGCCGTAGATCTCGCCGGCCGCGCCCATGTCGATGCCGGGGATCCAGCCGGAGTCGTGCATCTCGCCGGTGGTGTTGTTGTTGCCGACCTTGACGCCGAAGACGTCCGGCCGCCACAGGTAGACGATGAGGGCGGTGGCGATGGAGTTCAGCATGATCGACGCGACGACCTCGCTGACGCCCCGGGTGACCTTCAGGACACCGGCGATGCCGGACCAGAAGGCGCCGGTGAGGACGGCGGTCAGGAGGAGGAGCGGGATCTGGAGGACGCCGGGGAGGGCGACGTGCGCGCCGACGACGGCGGCCATCATGGCGGCGAGCTGGTACTGGCCGTCGACGCCGATGTTGAACAGGTTCATCCGGAAGCCGATGGCGACCGCGAGGGCGGCGATGTAGTACATCGACGCCTGGTTGACGATCAGGACCTGGACGTCGGAGAACCCGGCCTGCTCGAACATCAGGGCGAACGGCTCTACGGGGTTCTTGCCGGAGGCGACCAGGACGATCGCGCTCAGGACGAAGGCCACGGCGAGCGCGATGACCGGTCCGGCCACCGCGAGGAGCACGCGCTCCTTGTCGAACTTCTTCATCAGCGGGTCTCGTCCTTCCCGGAGGTCCCGGGCTCGTCGCCTTCTGTGTGCTCCAGGTGCCCGGAGGCCGCGCCCGTCATCGCCGAGCCGAGTTCCTCGGGGGTGATGGTCGCCGGGTCGGCGTCGGCGACGAGCTTGCCGTCGTAGATGACCCGGAGGGTGTCGGACAGGCCGATCAGCTCGTCGAGGTCGGCGGAGATCAGCAGCACGGCGAGGCCCTCGCGGCGGGCCTCGCGGATGTGGTCCCAGATCGCGGCCTGCGCGCCGACGTCCACGCCGCGGGTGGGGTGGGCGGCGATGAGGAAGCGCGGCTTGTGGCTCATCTCGCGGCCGACGATCAGCTTCTGCTGGTTGCCGCCGGAGAGCGAGGCCGCGGTGACGTCGATGCCGGGGGTGCGGACGTCGTACGTCTCCACGATCCGGCGGGTGTCGTCCTGGGCGGCCTTGGGGTCGAGCCAGACGCCCTTGGCGTTGGGCTTCTCGGTGACGTGGCCGAGGATGCGGTTCTCCCAGAGGGGCGCCTCCAGGAGCAGGCCGTGGCGGTGGCGGTCCTCGGGGATGTAGCCGACGCCCTGCTCACGGCGCTTGCGCGTCGTCCAGGCGGTGATCTCCTCGTCGGCCAGCCGTATGGTGCCGGAGTCCGCGTGGCGCAGGCCGATGAGCGCGTCGACCAGTTCGGTCTGGCCGTTGCCCTCGACGCCCGCGATGCCCAGGACCTCGCCGGCGTGGATGGTGAAGGTGACCTCGTCGAGGAGGGCCTTGCCGCCGGGCGCGGCCAGGCAGAGCCCCTCGACGCCGAGGACGGGGCGGTCGGTGACCGTGGACTCGGCGGTCTCGGGGGTGGGCAGTTCGCTGCCGACCATCATCTCGGCGAGCTGGCGGGGCGTCGTCTCGGCGGGGACGGCCGTGCCGACGGTGGTGCCGCGCCGGATGACGGTGATCTCGTCGGCGACCGACAGGACCTCGCCCAGCTTGTGAGAGATGAAGATGACCGAGAGGCCCTCGGACTTCAGCTCGCGCAGGTTGTCGAAGAGCGCGTCGACCTCCTGCGGCACGAGGACCGCGGTGGGCTCGTCGAGGATCAGGGTGGTGGCGCCGCGGTAGAGGACCTTGAGGATCTCCACGCGCTGGCGGGCGGCGACGCCCAGCTCCTCGACCAGGATGTCGGGGCGGACGTCGAGGCCGTAGCGCTCGGAGATCTCCTTGATCTTCCGGCGGGCCTTCCCGCCGATGCCGTACAGCTTCTCGCTGCCGAGGACCACGTTCTCCAGGACCGTGAGGTTGTCGGCGAGCATGAAGTGCTGGTGGACCATGCCGATGCCGCGGGCGATGGCGTCGGCCGGCGAGGAGAAGGTGACCTGCTCGCCGTCGATCGCGACGGTGCCCTCGTCCGGCTTCTGCATGCCGTAGAGGATCTTCATCAGCGTCGACTTGCCGGCGCCGTTCTCGCCGACGAGGGCGTGCACGGTGCCCTTGTGGACGGTGAGGTGGATGTCGTGGTTGGCCACGACGCCCGGGAATCGCTTGGTGATCCCGGCTAGCTCGACGGCGGTCACCTGACCGCCCGCCGCTGCCGAGGCCGGAGGGCTGCTGGACGCGTTGATGGCGCACTCTCCTGGGGACGGGGGTCGTCTACGCGCGTAGCGCCCCTACGGCATCGAAAGCGGTGGCGCACCTGCCCCGGCGGGGCACGGGGAGGGGACCCGAGGGCCCCTCCCCGCGCCCCGCCGAGCGGTGGCGCTACCGCGGTGGCACGGTGCGGGTGTTGCCGGGGTCAGCTGCTCTTGACCTTGATGTCGCCGCTGATGATCTTCTCCTTGGCCGCCTCGATGGCCTTCTGGAGTTCGGTGTCGTCCGCGAACTTCGGGTTGGAGTCCGACAGGCTCACCTCACCGGTCTTCAGATCGCCCTGAACGATACCGGTCGCCGGCTTGCCGTCCTCGACCGACTTCGCCAGGTTGTAGACCGCCTTGGCCACGTCCTTCATCGCCGAGGTCAGGATCGAGTCCTTGTACTTGGCGAGCGCTTCCTGCTTGTACTGGTCGGAGTCGACGCCGATCGCCCACACCTTGTTGGCGGCGGCGGCCTCGATGACACCCTGACCGGAGAGACCGGCCGCGGCGTAGACGACGTCGGCCTTCTTCTCGATCTGGCCCTCGGCGGCGCTCTTGCCCTTGTCGGGGCTGGAGAACCCGCCCTCCTCGGCCGTCTGGGTCAGGAACTGCGAGATGACCTTGGCCTTGGGGTTGGTGTCCGTGACACCCTGCTCGTAGCCCGCCTGGAACTTGTGGATCAGCGGGTTGTCGACACCGCCGACGAAGCCGACCACGTTGGACTTGGTGGACTTCGCCGCGGCGACGCCCGCCAGGTAGGAGGCCTGCTCCTCGGAGAAGACCAGGTCCGCGACGTTGTCCGCCTCGATGGTGGAGTCGTCGACGATGCCGAAGGTGACGTCGGGGAAGTCCTCCGCCGCGCCCTTCACGGCCGCCGCGTACGCGTAGCCGACGCCCACGATCGGGTTGTAGCCCTGCTTGGCGAGGGACTCCAGGCGCTGCTGCTTGTCGGCGTCGGTCTCACCGTCGGTGGGCTCGATGTCGGCCGTCTCGTACTTGAATTCCTTCTTCGCCTGCTCCAGGCCCGCGAAGGCCGCGTCGTTGAAGGACTGGTCGCCCTTGCCGCCCACGTCGTACGCGATCGCGAGGCCCTTGTCGCCCTTGGACTCCGAGGAGCCGGAAGAGGTCGAGGTACCACCGCAGGCGGCGAGGGCGAGGGCCAGAGAGGCGGTCGCTGCGCCTGCGACCGTGATCCGGGAAATCCGGCGCATGTGTGGTGCTCCTGTCGTACAAGCGCCGGAAGGGGTTCGGTTGCGGCGCTGGGTTCGCCGCAGATTAACGCGCGTAGACCTGCCTGAAAACCCCTTCTGTCCACCTTGTTATCCGCCCGTGAGCAACGGGGTCGCGACCCTTCCCGGGTGCAACCGGAGGATGGCGGTGGGTGACGTCCGCCCGCCTTTCGGCGAGCGGACGTTTCGGGCATGTTACGCGGATGACGGTTCGCTCGCGCGCCCCGGCTTACGGCTCGGTGCGGACCTTGATCGAGCCGCTCACGATGCCCTCCTTGGCCTTGGCCACGGCGTCCTTGAGCCCGGCGACCTCGGCGAACTCCGGGTTGGACTCGGACAGGCCCACGCCGTCGGACTTCAGGTCGAAGGTGCGGGTGCCGCTGAGCGGCTCGCCGTCCTCCACCGACTCCGCGAGCGCGAGCACCGCGCCGTCGATGTCCTTGAGCGCGGAGGTCAGGATCGAGTCCTTGTAGGCGGCGAGGGCCTCCTGCTCGTACTGGTCGGAGTCGACGCCGATCGCCCACACCTTGGCCGCGGCGGCGGCCTCGATCACGCCCTGCCCGGACAGGCCCGCCGCCTGGTAGACGACGTCGGCCTTCTTCTCGATCTGGCCCTCGGCGGCGGCCTTGCCCTTGTCGGGACTGGAGAACCCGCCCTCCTCCGCCGTCTGCGTGAGGTACTGCGAGACGACCTTGACCTTGGGGTCGGTGTCCGCGACGCCCTGCTTGTAGCCGGCCTCGAACTTGTGGATGAGCGGTACGTCGACACCACCGACGAAGCCGACCGTCTTGGACGTGGTGGCCTTGGCCGCGGCGACGCCCGCGAGGTAGGACGCCTCGTTCTCCGCGAAGACCAGGGAGGCGACGTTCTTGCCCTCGACCACGGAGTCGACGATCCCGAAGGTGACGTCCGGGTAGTCCTTGGCCACGGCCTCCATGGCGGGGCCGTAGGCGAAGCCGACGCCGATCACCGGGTTGTACCCCTGCTTGGCGAGCGAGGCGAGCCGCTGTTCCTTGTCGGCGTCGGTCTCGCCCTCGGTGGGCTCGATGTCGGCGGTCTTGTAGCCGTACTTCTTCTTCGCCTGCGTGAGGCCCGCGTAGGCGGCGTCGTTGAAGGACTGGTCGCCCTTGCCGCCGATGTCGTACGCGATGGCCAGGCCCAGGTCCTCCTTGGAGGCGCCGCTGTCGCCGCCGTCCTCGCTGCTGGTGCCGCCGCAGGCCGTGACGGCGAGGGCGAGCGACGCGGCCCCCACCACGGCACTGGTCAGTCTCGGAATCCGACGCATTCGAAGCTCCCCATTTCTCCAACACCCCATCGCCGGGGCCTGGTTCGGCGCACATTAACGCGCGTAGAAAGCCGTGGGAACGGGGTTCCGCGGGGACGTTATCCATTCGTGCCGATGGCCGGTTACGACCCTGTGAACCACCGGCTCGAACGGGGCGGAAAGGGGTGCCGGGCGCCCGGGAGGGCTCAGGGAGCGGTGTCGATCAGGGCGGCGGCGGTGAACAGTTCCACGCCGACCGTGATGGCGTGCTCGTCCACGTCGAAGTCGCCCTGGTGCAGGTCGCGCACCGCGCGCTCGCCGGGCGGGCGGACACCGAGCCGGGCCATGGCGCCGGGCACCCGCTCCAGGTACCAGGAGAAGTCCTCGCCGCCCAGGCTCTGCTCGGTGGACTCCACGGAGTCCGTGCCGCGCCGGGCGACCATGGCGGTCTGGAGCAGTTCGACACTGGTCACCTCGTTGACGACCGGTGGGACGCCCCGTACATAGGTGATCTCGGACTTGGCGCGGTGCAGGTTGGCGATCTCGTCGATGGCCGCGACCACCACGTCGGGCGCCTGCCGCCAGGTGTCCAGGGCGAGGCAGCGCACCGTCCCGGACAGCTCGGCGTGCTGCGGGATGACGTTGGCGGCGTGGCCGGACTCGATCCTGCCCCAGGTCAGGGAGAGACCG
Organism: Streptomyces sp. CRN 30; assembly: GCF_034105845.1. Lineage (NCBI taxonomy): Bacteria > Bacillati > Actinomycetota > Actinomycetes > Kitasatosporales > Streptomycetaceae > Streptomyces > Streptomyces sp. CRN 30. The sequence goes on from NZ_JAVRHI010000382.1 coordinate 44,466, forward strand.
CTGCGGCTGTCCACGCGCCGGGCGATCAGCGCGGGCGCGTCGGTGGCGACCCGCGCGGCGGCGGTGACCAGGTCGGTGGTGAGGTGCGGCCGGGCGGTGTGGCCGCCGGGGCCGTCCAGGGCGATCTCCACCCGGTCGCAGGCCGAGGTGATGGGGCCCTCGCGCAGCCCGATCCGGCCGGCGTCCACCCGGGGGTCGCAGTGCACGGCGAGGATGCGGTGCACGCCCTCCAGCGCCCCGGCCGCGATGACGTCGTCGGCACCGCCGGGCAGCACCTCCTCGGCGGGCTGGAAGATCAGCCGCACCGGGCGGGGCAGCAGGCCCCGCTCCGCCAGCCCGGCGAGGACCAGTCCGGTGCCCAGGACGACGGTGGTGTGGACGTCGTGGCCGCAGGCGTGCGCGCGGTCGGGCACGGTCGAGCGGTAGGCGCAGGCGTTCTTGACGTCGGGGATGGGCAGGGCGTCGATGTCGGCCCGCAGCGCGAGCCGGGTGGGGCCGTCCGGCCGCCCCGGGACCCCGCCGATGTCACAGAGGAGGCCCGTTCCGCCCGGCAGGACCCGCGGTTCCAGGCCGGCGCGCTCCAGCCGCGCCTTGATCGCGGCGGTGGTGCGGAACTCCTGGTTGGCGAGTTCGGGGTGCATGTGCAGATCGCGGCGGAAGGCGATCAGCTCCGCCCGCAGCGCCTCCGGCAGGGTGCCGGGGAGCGCCGCTTCCCCGGGAACGTCGGCTTCGGACTCCAGTGACATCAATTGCTTCACCCTCTGAAGGGTAGGACGGCCGGGCGGCCAACTGACCCGCGATCAACAAAACTTCAGCCCGTTAGGGGAAAGAATTATGGCCGCCGGACGCTTACACGTCGTTACGGGTGGGTAAAATCGCTCGATTACCGACCGAGCGCGCCACACCGGTCCGCCACGGAACCGGTGTGGCACCCACTCATCTCTCCCGCCTACCACGCCTCCCGTCTTCTACTCGGGCGTGATCGGCATCCGGACGCGGTGCGGACGGTCAGATGGTGTCGAGGTCCCGTCCCCGGGTCTCCGGCAGGGCGAGGATGCACACCAGCGACAGCAGGGCCATGGCGCTCATGAACCAGCCGCCGACGGACGGGCTGTAGCTCTCGGCGAGGGCGGTGACCACCAGCGGGGCAGCCGCGCCGCCGAGGACGCCGCCGAGGTTGTAGGAGAACCCGGCGCCGGAGTAGCGCAGCTTGGTGCTGAACAGCTCGGGCATGTAGGCGCCGGCGGGGCCGTAGATGATGCCCATGCAGAGCAGTGCGCCGCTGAGCGCCACGGCGATCAGCACGTTGTTCCTGGTGTCGAGCAGCGGGAAGAGCACCGCGCCCCAGACCACGCCGAACGCGGCACCGGCGATGATCAGCTTGCGCCGGCCGATGACGTCGGACCAGCGGGCGACCAGCCAGGTGGAGACGCCGAGGACGGTGACCGCGACCAGGGTCAGGCCCAGCATGGTGTTCTTCGGGATGCCGAGGTCGTCGGTCGTGTACGTCATGCAGTAGGTGGCGGCCGTGTAGAACATCACGTACACCACGGTGATCATGCCCGCGCCGAGCAGCATCTCCTTGGGGTGCTTGCGGAACGCCTCCAGGAGCGGCGCCTTGGCCTCCTCCTTGTCGGCCTGCACCTTCGCGAAGGACGGCGACTCGGCGATCTTCAGCCGGATCACCAGGCCGACGGCGACCAGCGCGAAGGAGATCAGGAACGGTATGCGCCAGCCCCAGCTCTCGAACGCGTCGTCGGGCAGCCACGCGGACATCGCCAGGAAGGTCAGGGTGGCGAAGAAGTAGCCGACCGGGGAGCCCATCTGCGGGGCCGCCGCGTACAGGCCGCGCTTGTTCTTCGGGGCGTGCTCCACCGCGAGCAGGGCCGCGCCGCCCCACTCGCCGCCGAGGCCGAGGCCCTGGATCAGGCGGAGCAGGACCAGCAGCACCGGGGCGAGCAGGCCGAGGGTGTCGTAGCCGGGGAGCAGGCCGATCAGGCCGCTGGACAGGCCCATCATCAGCAGCGACACGACGAGGACGGCCTTGCGGCCGACGCGGTCGCCGTAGTGGCCGAAGATCGCGGCGCCGAGCGGGCGGGCCGCGAAGCCGACGGCGAAGGTGGACAGGGTGGCGAGGGTGCCGGCCGTGTCGGACAGCTCGGGGAAGAAGACCTCGTTGAGGACGAGCGCGGAGGCCGTCCCGTAGATGTAGTAGTCGTAGAACTCGATGGCCGTGCCGATGAAGCTGGCCGTGGCGATGCGGCGCATGCCCCCGGGTGTCTCGGCGGTGACGGCCTCGCCGGCCGTGGCTGGTGCGGTGGTGCTCATGCCTGCTCTTCACTCCCGGGGACGTGCTCGTGCGAATGACGGGTGAACGCTAAGCCGCAGGTGAGGACGTGGTTCCCGTACAGGAGGACAGAGATCGGGGGCCTGCGCTGTCCGGTCGGACAACATGTGTCTCGCACCGGACACGGATCACTCCTCGCCGAGGTACGCCTTGCGGACGCTCTCGTCGTGCAGCAGGTCCGCGCCGGTGCCAGAGAGCACGATCCGGCCGGTCTCCATGACGTGGCCGTGGTCGGCGAGGGCGAGGGCGGCGCGGGCGTTCTGCTCGACCAGCAGGATGGTGGTGCCGGTGCTCTTCAGCTCGGCGACCGTCGCCATGATCTTCTTCATCATGATCGGCGAGAGGCCCATGGAGGGCTCGTCCAGCATCAGCAGCCGGGGGCGGCACATCAGGGCCCGGCCCATGGCGAGCATCTGCTGCTCGCCGCCGGAGAGGGTGCCGGCGGCCTGGAGACGGCGCTCGCGGAGCCGTTCGAAGAGGGTGTAGACGCGTTCCACGTCGTCGGCGATGTCGGGGGCCTTGCCGCGCAGGTACGCGCCCAGCAGCAGGTTCTCCTCGACCGTGAGCCGGGGGAAGATGTGCCGGCCCTCCGGCGAGTGGGCGAGGCCGAGGGAGACGATCCGGTGCGCGGGTACGCCGGTCAGCTCCGCTCCGTCGAAGCGGACCCGGCCCGCGGCGGGCGGCAGCAGTCCGCTGAGGGTGTGCAGGGTGGTGGTCTTGCCGGCGCCGTTGACGCCGATGAGGGTGACGACCTGGCCCTCCTCCACGGTGAAGGAGACGCCCTTGACGGCCTCGACCTTGCCGTAGGCGACGCGCAGGTCCTCGACTTCCAGCAGGGCGCTCACGCCGTCGTCTCCTTCGGGTTCTCCTGGGCGGGTTCGTCCTGGTCGGGCTCGTCCTGGTCGGCCCCGTCCCCGGCGGGTCCGTCCTGGTCGGGTTCGTCGTCGGGTGCGCCGAGGTACGCCTCCACCACCCGTTCGTCGGCCTGTACGGCGGCGGGGGCGCCCTCGGTGAGCTTGGCGCCCTGCACGAGGACGGCGACCCGGTCGCAGAGGTTCATGATGAAGCGCATGTCGTGCTCGATGACGAGGACGGCGATGCCCTGGTCGCGGACGGCGTGCACGAGGGTCTCGGTCTCGCGGGTCTCCTGCGGGTTCATCCCGGCCGTCGGCTCGTCCAGGAGGAGCAGTCTCGGTTCGCTGGCGAGGGCGCGGGCGATCTCCAGGCGGCGCTGGGCACCGTAGGAGAGGTTGCGGGCGAGATGGCGGGAGACCGTGCCGAGGCCGACGAAGTCCAGGAGTTCCCGCGCCCGCTGCCGGGACTCGCGTTCCTCGCGGCGGTAGCGGGGGCCGTGGCCGAGGGCCGCCAGGAACCCCGCCCGGGTGCGGGTGTGACGGCCGACGATCACGTTCTCCAGCGCCGTCATGTTGGCGAAGAGGCGGATGTTCTGGAAGGTGCGGGCGATGCCGGCGCGGGTGACCTTGGCGGGGCGGGGCGGCAGCGGGGTGCCGTCCAGCCGCACCTCGCCCTCGGTGGGGACGTAGAGGCCGGTGAGGCAGTTGAAGAAGGTCGTCTTGCCGGCGCCGTTGGGGCCGATCAGGCCGACGATCTCGCCCTGGCCGACGGTGAGGTCGACGCCGTCGACGGCGGTGAGGCCGCCGAAGCGCATGGTGACACCGCGCGCGTCGAGGACCGGCACTTCGGGGTTCATGCGGTTCTCACCTCGTCGTGGAACTCCAGCTGGTGCTTCCGGTCGGGGACGAGTCCCTCGGGGCGGAACCGCATCATGAGGATCAGCGCCAGGCCGAAGAGCATCATCTGGTACTGGGCGAAGAACTCGAACTTCGCCGGGATCAGGTAGAGCAGCGCCGCGCCGACCAGCGGCCCGGAGATGGTGCCCATACCGCCGAGCACGACGGCGGCCAGCAGGAACGCGGAGTTGGGCGGGGCGGTGTCGGCGAACTTGTAGTTCTCGGGGACTGCGTTGGTCTGGAGGTGGGCCATGACCGTGCCCGCGAGGCCGGCCAGGGAGGCGCCGAGGCCGAAGGCGAGGAGTTTGTAGCGGAACCCCTCGATGCCCATGGCGGTGGCGGCCTTCTCGTCCTCGCGCAGCGCGATCCAGGCCCGGCCGATCCGGGAGTCGCCCATCCGCGCGTAGACGAAGACGACGATCGCGACGACGACGAGGAGCAGCAGGTAGTAGTTGGCGAACCGGCCGAACTGGACGCCGAGGAGGGTGTGCGGCTCGCCGAGGTCGAAGCCGAGGATCACCAGGTTGGGCACGGAGTTGATGCCGTTGGGGCCGTTGGTGACCAGCGGGCCCGAGGTGCCGTCGAGGTTGTTGACGGTGATGCGGAAGATCTCGCCGAAGCCGAGGGTGACGATGGCGAGGTAGTCGCCGTGCAGCCGCAGGGTGGGGGCGCCGATGACGAGTCCGGCGACCAGGGAGACGGCCATGCCGAGCAGGGCGACCGCCCAGAACGGCCAGGGGCCGACGCCGAAGGTGGAGAACGTCGACCCGGAGACGAGGGCGGCGGTGTAGGCGCCGGTGCCCAGGAAGGCGACGTAGCCGAGGTCGAGGAGGCCGACCAGGCCGACGACGATGTTCAGGCCGAGCGCGACGGTCGCGAAGACCAGGATGTTGTCGGCGATCGCCGTGTACTGGTCGCCGGTCTGGGTGAAGGGGAAGACCAGCGCGGCGGCGAACGCGGCGACGGCTGCGGCGGTGCGGTGGCGAGCGTTCATCGCGGTGATCCGGCCGGTCAGGCCGCTCACCGCGAGCGCGCGGGCGCCGAACCCGGCGGCGGGCAGGAAGGCCAGGAAGTCCTGGGCGGACTCGGTGGTGATGCCGTACGCCAGGACGAACATCGCGGCGAGGAACACCGCGGTGATCAGGGCGATCTCGGCCGGTGCGGGCAGGGTACGGGCCGGTGGCGGGTCCGCCGCGGTGTCGTCGGGCAGGCTGTGCGCGCCGGCCGCGAGGAGCAGGACGGCGACGGCGGCGAGCCAGGCGCCGGGTTCGAGGTGGACGGTGCCGCCGAGTTCGACGGTGATGGCGACGACGGTGACCCAGGTGGCGGTGAGCGCGGCGAGGGAGGCCGCGCGCAGGGCGCGGACGGCGCCGGCCCGGGGCGTCCACAGGCCGAGGACGGCCGCGGTGAAGAGCGCCGCGAGGAGTCCGCAGGCCAGGGTGACGGTCTGGCTGCCGCCCGGGTAGCCGTAGAGGGTGAGGTTGCCCGGGTAGGCGGAGGTCCACGTCCAGGGCAGGAACGGGGAGAGCAGGGTCAGGGCGGTGCCGAGGACGGTGAGGGTCCGGGCGGCGGTGGCGTTCAGTACGCGTGTCATGGCCGTCGTCCCCCTCACGCCCGGTCCGCTATGCGTTCGCCGAGGAGGCCCTGGGGCCGTACCAGCAGCACGACGATGAGGATCACGAAGGCCCAGACGTCCTTCCAGACGGCGCCGCCGAACATGTGCAGGGCGGGCAGGTGCGGGAGGGCACCGGAGGCGAGGGACTCGGCGACGCCGAGGACGATGCCGCCGAGCATGGCGCCCTGGATGTTGCCGATGCCGCCGAGGACGGCGGCGGTGAAGCCCTTGAGGCCGGCGATGAAGCCCATGTTGTAGGAGACGGTGCCGAGTCTGAGGCCCTGGGTGACGCAGGCGACGGCGGCGAGGACGGCCCCGATGACGAAGGCGATGACGATGATCCGGTCGGTGTCGATGCCCATGAGACGGGCGGTCTTCGGGTCCTGCGCGGTGGCCTGCATGGCGCGTCCGGTGCGGGTGCGCTTGACGAAGTACGTCAGGGCGACCATGGCCGCCGCCGCGACGACGACGGTCAGGATCGCGGCATGGGAGACGGTGACCGACCCGAAGTGCAGGGGTGTGCCGGGGAGTTGCGGGAAGGGGACGGGGGCGGAGACGCCCATCGACCGGCCGGGCAGGGTGAAGAAGTTGAAGACGACCTGCTGGAGGAAGAGGGACAGGCCGATCGCGGTGATCAGCGGGGCGAGCCGGGGGGCGTTGCGCAGCGGCCGGTAGGCGAACCGTTCGGCGGCGACCGCCGTGGCCACGGAGACGAGGACCGCGGCGATCAGCAGGACCGGCAGCGCGGCCCACAGCGAGATGTCGCGCAGCGCGGGGGTCCAGGCGTAGACGAACAGGGCGCCGAAGCCGCCGAGCATGAAGATCTCGCCGTGGGCGAAGTTGATGATCTGGAGGATGCCGTAGACCATCGTGTAGCCCACGGCGATCAGGCCGTACATCGTGCCGAGGACGAGGCCGTCCGTGAGCAGTTGGAGCAGGTCGGTGAGGGTCACCTCGGGTGTCCTTCGTTCGGTGCGGCGGGGCGGGCGGTCAGTCCTCGACCGTGACGACCTTGATGCCGTTGACCCACTTGCCGTCCCGGACCCCGTTGACGCTGATGACCTGGTTGACGCTGTCCCCGTACTCGTCGAAGCCGACCTTGCCGGTGGCGCCGTCGAAGGTGACGTCCTGCATGGCCTCGACGACCTTCGGGCGCAGCTCGGTGATGTTCCCGACCTTGCCGTCGTTGCCCTCGACGGCCGCCTTGACCGCCTGGATGAGGGCAGTGGTGGCGTCGTAGACGTAGGCGCCGAAGACGCCGTAGGGCTGCTTGTAGCCGGCGCCGTCGTAGGCGGTGATGAAGTCGTCGGCGGAGTCGAGCTTGTCGATCGGGGCGCCGTCGGAGTGGGCGTAGGTGCCCTCGGCGGCCGCGGCGCCGGCGATGGAGACGAGTTCGTCGTCCTTGACGGCGTCGCCGCCGCCGAGCGGGCCGTCGAACCCGGCCGCGGCGAGCTGCTTCTTCAGGGAGCCGGCCTGCGGGTACTCGCCGCCGTAGAAGACGCCCTGCGCGCCGGAGGACTTCACGCTGTTGACGACGGCCGCGTAGTCGGCCTCGTCGGGGTTGAGGGACTGGTGGACGACGACCTTGCCGCCGAGCTTCTTGTAGGCGTCGGTGAAGTTGTCCACGATGCCGACGCCGTAGGTCTTCTTGTCGTCGACCGTCGCCAGCTTCTTGATCTTCAGGTCGGTGAAGAAGTACTCCGCCATGACGGGGGCGGCGACCGCGTCGGTGCTGATGGTGCGGAAGTAGTTGTCGTACTCCCGCTTCGGGGCGGTCTCGTAGTCGGCGCCCTGGGTGAGGGCGGCGGCGGTGTTGGCGCCGGACACCTGCACCATCCGGGCGTCGCGCAGGGTGGAGACCATGGCGGCGGAGACGGAGGAGTTGTAGGCGCCGACGACGCCGATCACGCTGTCGTCGGCGACGAACGCGGCGGCGTTCTGCTGGCCGATGTTGGGCGTGGCCTGGTCGTCCTTGGCGACGAGCTCGAAGGTGACGCCGTCGACGGTCTTGTCCTCGTTGGCCTTCTTCACGGCGAGTTCGGCGGAGTTCTTCATGCCGAGGCCGACGGCGGCGAGGTCCTTCGACAGCGGGGCGTCGAAGCCGATGGTGACGGTGGTGGTGCCGTCACCGCCGGAGGAGTCGCCCTCTTCGCGGGAGCCGCAGGCGGTGAGCAGGAGGGTTGCCGCGAGAGTGGTGGCGGTGGCAGCGGTGACGGTGGTGCTCTTGGACGTACGGGTGTGACGCACAGGTTCCTCCCCAGACGGATCCGCAGTGGCTGAAACCTAGATCCGGGGCGGCGCCGCGCTGTTTGTTCCGTCGGCAGAAGTACGGGGGTGCGGCTTGTCCGCCCGGACAAGGGCCCGGAACCCGGCCGTCACACCCCAACGGGGTTGTCATTGCGGCGAGTTGCTCGTGCGGGCGCGGCGGAGTTCGAGCGCGGTGATCAGTCGTTGCTCGGGGTCGTCGAGATCGATGCCGGTCAGGGCCACGGCCCGGCGGACGCGGTAGCGCAGGGTGTTGGGGTGGACGTGCATCCGCTCGGCGACCGCGCGGACGTCGCCGAAGGCGTCCAGGTAGCCGAGGAGCGACGCGCACAGCTGTGAGCCGTGTTTGCGGTCGTGCGCGAGCAGGGGTTCCAGCGCGGGGTCGCGGATGTCCGGATGTCCGTGCAGCACCTCCAGGATGAGGTCGAGCACGACGGAGGCGCGGGCGTCGCGGTACGTGGCGACCGCGCGCGCCGGGTCCCGGGCGACGACGGCGAGGACCCGGTCGGCCTCGGCGCGGGCGGCGGGCACGTCCGCGAGGCGGGCCACCGGCGCGGACACGGCGGCCCGCACCGGGGTGCCGAGGTGACGGCGGAGCGTGGCGACGAGGTCGGCCGCCCAGGCGGCGAGGGGGGCGGAGGTGTCGGCGGCGCTCTCCGCGGCCGTGTCCGGCACCAGGACGTAGAGGCGGCCGTCGAGCCGGGCGGTGACCGCCGTACGCCGGTGCGCGACCGCGTGCAGCGCCACCATGTCGGCGGTGCGGACCCGGCGCAGCTCCGCCTCCGGGCCGCCGTCCCCGGCGGGCTCGCAGGTGTCGACGGCGATGACCGTGGCACCGGTCCGCACGGCGATGCCGAGGTGCCCGGCGAGGGACGCGGGCTGGCTGCGGCCGGCGAGCAGGGCGGCGGCGAGTTCCTCGCGCGGGTCGCCCTCCGGGACGGTACCGCCCGGCCCGCGGATCAGCAGCAGCGCGGCGAGCCGGGCCGCTCCGCGCAGCGCCTGCGCGGTCTCCTCGGTGAGCGGGGTGCCGGTCTCCTGCACCCAGATGGTGCCGAGCAGCCGGCCGCCGGCGGTGATGCCGACGGCCAGCCGCCGCCGGGTGGCGAGGTCGGGGCGCGGCGCGACCTCGACGACCTCCTCCGACCGCAGCCGCTCGTAGACGCCCGCCTCGTCCAGCACCTCCAGGTACTGCGCGGGGCACGCCTGGCCGAGGATGGAGAGCCGCCGGACGTCGTCCACCTGCTCGTCCGAGCGGGAGTAGGCGAGCACGCGGCAGGCCGGGTCCTCCACGGACACCGCTCCCCCGGTCAGCGCGGCGAGGGTCTGCACCAGGGAGTACAGGTCTCCGTGGGCCGATCCGCGTCCCAGGTCGGGGGCGCGGCGCACGCTGTCCACGACGGTGCGGGCGACGGCGTCGACCTGTTCCCAGCGGGCGCCGTCCCGCACCCCGAGCAGCGCGGTGCCCGACTCGGTGGCGGCCTGCCGCAGCGCCTCGACGGCCTCGGGGTCCTCGCCGGTCCGCACGGCGACCGCGGCGGCGCCCGAGCGGGCCGCGGCGATCAGCGCGCGGAGCGCGGCGCCGCCGCGGGCGCCGATCAGCAGCACGAGGCAGTCCCGGTGTCCGGGCTCGGGTTCGGCGTCGGGCTCGGCGATGACGACCCCGGCGACCGCCCGGTCCAGCCCGCGGGGCGCGGCGAGCAGATCGGCGAGGGCACCGGAGAGGGCGGGGAGGACGTGGCGGAGGAGGACGGGGGTGGCAGTGGCGGACGTGGTGGACGCGGCGGCTGCGGCGGGTGCGCCGGACATGGGGGCGGTCTTCTCCGGGGGCGTCGGGGACGGCGGTTCACGCGAAGCGGTGCGGGGCCGGGGGTCTGCTCCCGGAATCTAGGCGGGCGGCGGACCCGCGGAGCTTGTCCGTACGGACGAACCCGGACGGGTGCGCGCTGTACCGGCGGCCAAGGCGCGACCGCCCCCGGAGTGGCTGAATGGAGGAGCAGCCGCCGTCACTTCCGGGAGAGAGCCCCATGCAACGCGTCGTCGTGATCGGAGCCGGTCACATGGGACTGGCCGTCGCCCGAGGGGTGCGCCGCCATCTGCCGCGGGTACGGCTGGAGGTGGTGGAGGCGGCCGCGGAACGGGCCGTCGCGGTCGGCGCGGAGCTGGGCCTGACGGTGTCCGGCCGCTACTGCCCCGAGCCGGACGATCTGATCCTGCTGGCGGTGCCGCCCCAGGTCTTCCCCGGCTTCGCGGGGAAGTGCGCGCCGGGTACGTACGACAAGGCGTCCGCCGTCGTCTCGCTGATGGCCGGCGTCGACCTCGCCACCGTCGCGATGCTGCTCGGCACGGACCGGGTGGTCCGCGCGATGCCGAACGCCGCGGCCGAGGTGGACGCGGCGATGACGGTGCTGTGCCGGGGCGCGGGGGTGACGGACGCGGCCGTCGCGGACGCGGTGCGGGTCCTGTCGGCCGTCGGCCGGGTGGCGGAGGTCGCGGACGAGTCCCTGCTGGACGAGGCGACGGCGGTCGCCGGCGGCGGCCCGGCGTTCACGGCCCTGTTCGCCCAGGCCCTGACCGGCTTCGCGACGGAGGCGGGCTTCACCGGGGACCAGGCCCGCCTGATGGCGGCCCAGGTCCTGCTGGGCACGGCCCGCCTCCTGACGGAGAACGGCGGCCGGACCCCGCAGGAGGTGTGGCACAGCGTCATGACACCCGGGGGGACGACGGAGCAGGGCGTACGGTCGCTGCGCGAGGCGGGTTTCGAGGCCCTCGTCCGGGAGGCACTGGGACGGTCGGCGGAGCGGGCTCGGGAGTTGGGGCGGGGGGAGTAGCGGGCTCCGCTCAGCCCTGCATGCGCAGGGCGGAGCCCATCGAGGCGCAGGTGCGGCGCAGGAGGGCGGGCGGTGTGTGATCTCGGCCTGGACCGCGGCGCAGTGCCGCAGCGTGTACCTGTCGAGTGCGTCCTAGAGCCTACGTCGGCGGGGCGCCGCGCATCAGTTCCCGGTCCCATACCCTTGTGGTGACGAGCCGTCCAGAGAGGGGCGTGACCGTGCCGACCGACGCTGCGCCGGACCCGTACTCCGACCCGTTGGTGTTCGGCCAACGGCTCCAGATCCTCCGTACCCGTCGTGGGCTCACCCGTGATCAGCTCGGAGGGCTCGCCGGTCGGTCGGGCTCCTGGGTGAAAGGCGTCGAGACCGGTCGGCTGAAGACTCCCAAGCTGCAGGTGATTCTGCGGCTCGCCGAGATTCTGCGGGTCCGGGATCTGTCCGAGCTCACCGGCGACCAGTCGGTGCGAGTCAGCCTTTTCGCCGGTCCCGGCCATGCGCGCCTGCCCGAGGTGAAGGCCGCGGTGGAATGTTTTCCGTACGGCACGGACCGTACCGCGCCGCCGAGCGCGGAGCTCCGTTTCCGTCTGGCCGGGGCCTGGGCCGCCCGCCACTCCGCTCCCCATCACCGTGACGTGATCGGGGCTCTGCTACCGGATCTGATCCGCGACGGGCGGGCTGCCGTGCTGCAGGCCGAGACAGTCGAGGCCCGACGCGCGGCGCAGGCGGTACTCGCCGAGGTCTACAGCCTCAGCCAGTTCTTCGTGGCCTACCAGCCCGACGCCGCGTTGCTCTGGCGCGTGGCAGAGCGTGGCCTGATCGCCGCACAGGAGTCCGAGGATCCGCACGCGATCGGTGTCGCCGCCTGGCTCGCCACGCAGGCGCACCGCGATGCCGGCCCCGCAGGACTCGACGCCGCCGACGACATCAATCTGCGAACCCTGGCCTACCTGAAACCCCTGTTGCCCGAAGCGTCCGACGACGTCCTCGCCATCGCCGGTGCTCTCACCTTCGAGGCGGGTTACACCGCGGCTCGCCGAGGAGAGACCGGCACCGCTTGGAGGTACTGGGACCAGGCCCGCAGCATGGCAGCACGCTTGCACGAGGACTACTACCACCCGGTCACTTCCTTCTCTCAAGCGATCATGGGCGCTCACGCCGTGACGGTCGCTGTCGAGCTGCACCAGGGCGGTGAGTCCGTACGACAGGCGGCGGCAGCGGACGCCGTGACGATCCCGTCGCGGCCTCGACGGGCACGGCATCGGATCGAAGAAGCCCGCGGGTACCAGCTGGACGGGCAGCCCGATGCCGCGCTGGCCACGCTCGGGCAAGCGCACGAGGCCGCGCCGGAGACGATTCGGTACAACGGCTACGCCAAGAAGATCGTGCTGGAGGAAGCCGAGTCGAAGAGCCCGGCGCGTCGACGCCGCGCTTCACGACTGGCCGTCAAGCTGGGGATGCTCGCAGCGTGAGCGCAGGGGCACAGAGTGTGTCCCTGCCTTCGTCGCGGAATACCTACGGTCGCGTGTGTGAGACGAACCATCGCCACCACGGGAGCCGCTGACATGCCCAGCCGATCCAGTCGCCTGATCGACGCCCCACAGGCCGCACCGACGGCGGAGCGTTGGATTCTGTCCGCGCACGCCAGCCCCGAAGTCGCCCGTACCGAGTGGTACCTGCATGGTGTCGCGATGCTGCCCCTCGGCGCCCAGTTCTCCGCTGTCCGCGTTCCCGGCCACCTCGTACGGGTCTTGGCCGCGAGCAGTGATCCGCTCGACGCCGACGCCGTCCTCGTCCAAGCCCTCGACGGCGGTCCGGTCATCTGTGACCTGCGTGGACCGCGCTACTACGCGCTGGTGCCTTCGGGCGTCCCACGAACCTGGCGGCAGGCTGCGGAGGATTGGCGCCAGCATGAGGTGGAGTGCCTGGGACACGGTACCTACCTGGGCGTGCCTCGGCTGGACGCCGTCGCCGTCCCCCTGCGAGGCAACGGCTGTTACTGGTCGGTGCCGCTCGTCCCGACGGGCAAGCTCTGCAAGCCCCTCTCGGTTGCCCGCCTCATCGCCGCAGGCGTGCACGCACTGGAGGAGGACCGCACGTTGTGGTCCGCGGGCGGGTCTAACCCGCCGCCTTCTCCCACGGCCTGACCCCCAGCCTCCCCGTCGTCCCCAGGTCCAGGTCCGGGGTCACCGTCACCGGGTCGGCGCCGGGCTTCGCGCGGACTCTCACGTACGGCACGTTCACCGGCGTCATGCCGTCGCCGGCCTCGGTCGTGTTGCGCCAGACCAGTCCGGCCCTGGCCGATTCACCGGGGGCGAGGGTGACCGGGCGGGGTGGTTCGTCGGGGCCCGCGCCGGTCGTGATCTCGCCGCTGCCGTCGAGGATGTCGATGCCGTCGACGGGGTCGTGGCCGGAGTCGAGGAGTTCGAGGAGCGGGTAGCCCTCGACCTCGTACGGGCGGGTGCCGCAGTTGGTGAGGTGGAGGCCGACGACCCGGAGGCCCATCGCCGCGTCGCCCTCGTCGGCGGTGACGCGGATGCCGGAGGCGGGGCACGACGCCGGGTCGGCCGGTGCCTCGGCGGACGGGACCTTGGTCACCTTCATGACCTCGGCGCCCGTGATCCGGGGGGTGGACGGCGGCAGCACGCCGGCGCCGACCGTCCCCCGTACCGTCTTGCCCGGCGCCACGTCCCGTACGGTCACCGTCCGGTTGGACACGGCTCCGCCGTCGGCGTCCGTGAAGGTGACGACGATCGTGTAAGTGAGGGTGTCGGAGCCCGGGTTGGTGACCTCGTAGGCCGCCGAGACGCCCGAGTCCGTGGGAAGGCGGTCGGCCGACACGGAGTAGCTCCGGGTCGGGGTGGGGGACGGTGACTCCGTCGGCAGGGTCAGGGACGTGACGCGGACGCCGTCCGTGCCCGGGTCGGTGACCGGTGTCGGACGCGACGACGGGACCGCCGCGCCGGCCTCGACGTCCCCGAGGCCGGCCCGCTCCGTTCCGCAGGCCGCCAGGACCAGTACGGCGGACGACAGGAGCATGACCGGCAGCAGCGGGGGGCGTCTTCGCATCCGGTCATCCCATCACACGACCAGATGACCGGTCAGGCCACGCATCCTGAAAGTCGGCGGCCTACGCGCTGTTGACGCTCTTCACGCCGCCGGTGCCGCTGACGGTTATCGGCCGTCGCGCCGGCGGCCGGGCCGCCTCCGCATCCGCATCCGTCTCCTTCGTCCTGGTCCACGAACCCAGCGTGATCTCCGCCGTGATCCCCGGGCCGAACCCCGCGATGATCCCCTGAGCCCCGTGCTCCGCGCCGCCGTCCTGGAACAGCCGCTCCAGGGCGTCGAAGACGACCGCGCTGGCGATGTTGCCGCGTTCGGTGAGCGTGGCCCGGCTGTAGCGGAACATCGACGACGGCAGGTTCAGGTGGGTGCCGAGGTCGTCCAGGATTCTGGGTCCCCCGGCGTGGACGATGTAGAAGTCCAGTCCGGAGATGTCCCAGTCGCGCAGCTCGGCCAGGTCCCGCAGGGCGGGGGCGAGGTCGGCCATCGTGCCGGGCACCCGCTTGTCCAGCATGAAGTGGAAGCCGGTGTCGCGGACCGCGTACGAGATCCACTCCTCGGTGCCGGGCACCAGGTGCGAGCCGTTGTGGTGGAGCCGTACGCCCGTGCCGCCCCGGCCCCGGACGACCGCCGCGGCGACGGCGTCGCCGAACAGGCCGTTGGAGAGCAGGTTGCCCACGGCCAGGTCCGTCGGCTGGTAGCACAGCGAGCAGAACTCGCAAGCCAGGATCAGGACGTTGGCTTCGGGATAGGCGGTGCAGAAGTCGTGGGCGCGGTTGATGGCCGCGCCCCCGGCGGCGCACCCGAGCTGGGCGATCGGCAGTTGCCTGGTCTGCGGTCTGAACCCCATCTCGTTGATGAGCCAGGCCGTCAGCGACGGCATCATGAACCCGGTGCAGGAGACGTAGACGATCAGGTCGATGTCGCGGGGGCCGAGTCCGGCGTGGGCCAGGGCGCGGAGCGCGGCCTCGGGGACCCGCTTCTTGGCCTCCGCCTCGTAGCGGGCGTTGCGCGCGGTGAGGCCGGGGTGGCGCAAGGTGTCCTCGATGGGCTGCACCAGGTGCCGGGTCCGGACCCCGGTGTTGGCGATCAGCCGGAGCGCGAGGTTGAGTTGGGGATGGTCGGCGTGCAGTTCCCTCGCCAGGTCGAGGGTCTGCTCACGGGTGATGACGTGCTCGGGCACGGCAATGGCCGGCCTGCACAGAGTCGCCATGTCCGCGCCCTACCAGGTGACCGGGAGGGCGAGGGGATGGCGCCAGATGGACACGGAGTTCCACGGCACCTCGTCCTCGGGGACGGCCAGCCGCAGCCCGGGGAACCGGGTGATCAGCGTGCCGATGGCCACCTGGAGGACCATGCGGGCCAGGTGGGCGCCGAGGCAGTGGTGGCTGCCCCAGCCGAAGGTCATGTGCGCGGCGGGGTCGAGCCGGTCGAAGTCCAGCTCGTCGGGGCGCTCGTAGATCTCCTCGTCGCGGTTGGCGGTCAGGTAGGAGACGTGCACCGTGTCGCCGGCCCGGATCAGTTCG
This sequence comes from Streptomyces sp. CRN 30, assembly GCF_034105845.1. NCBI lineage: Bacteria > Bacillati > Actinomycetota > Actinomycetes > Kitasatosporales > Streptomycetaceae > Streptomyces > Streptomyces sp. CRN 30. The sequence continues at coordinate 59,858 of NZ_JAVRHI010000382.1, forward strand.
CCGCCGAGTTCCACGTCCTCCAGGGCCACCCTGGGGATGCCGACGCCCTGGCGGAACGGGATGTGGCGCAGCAGTTCCTCCAGGGCCCCCGGCAGCAGGTCGGGCCGCTCGCGGAGCCGGGAGAGGTGGGCGGGGGTGGTCAGCAGGGTGTAGACGACGTTGCCGATCTCGTAGGTGGTGGTGTCGTGCCCGGTGACCATCAGGAGCATGGCGAGGACGGCCAGTTCGTCCTCCGCCAGGGTTTCGGTGCCGATCCGGGCGGTGGCCATGGCGCTGATCAGGTCGTCGCCCGGGTTGCGGCGGCGGGCCGCGGTCAGCTCGGCGAAGTAGCCGCGCAGGGCGACCTTGGACCGGACCGCCGTGGCGCTGTCGTCCGGGCGCATCGACATCATCGCCCGCGCCCAGCCGCGCAGTCGCGGCCGGTCGGCCCCGGGTACGTCCATCAGCTGGCTGATCGTCATCAGCGGCAGCTCGGCGGCGAGGTGGGCACAGACGTCGGCCGGCGGGCCGTGCTCGGCCATCTCGTCCAGCAGGGCGTCGGCGGTGCGCTGGGTCCACGGGCGCAGCGCCTCGACCTGCGGGGTGGTGAAGGACTTGACGACCAGCCGGCGCACGCGGTTGAGCGCGGGCGGGTCCATCAGGTTGATCGACTCGTCCTGCGCGATGGGCGCGGGGGTGATGCGCGGGAAGTCCCGGCCGACGAGCGCGGCGCGGCTGAAGCGCCGGTCGGAGGTGACCGTCCGGACGTCCGCGTAGCGGGTCACCAGCCAGCAGGTGCCCTCTCCGTACGGCATGCGGACGCGGGTCACGGGTGCCTCGGCCCGCATCCGGGTCAGATACGGATCGGGTTCCAGGGCGTTGTCATGGCGGAACGGACAGGTCCGTCCGGTGTCGGCCCCCGTTGTGGTCATTGCGGTCCCCCCTTGGTGCGAGGCCCGCCTGTCGCGGGCCTGCCGTGGCGATACCCGCCCCGCCAGGGAACCATCACAAAAAGAGTTAAACCGCTCCTATGAGTACTCTTGAGTCATTCTTCATCGTGCGGTCGCCCGGCACTCGCGCCCCGGGCGACGGCGCACGCAACGGGCCGACGGAGCCTCCCGGTTCACGTCCGCCCCCGGCCGCTCCGCTCCTCCTCCCCCCGCGTCGCCCCGCGGCGGGGGACCGGACTGCCCGCCGTCCGCGCGGAGGGGCCGTACGGCACCCCCCCACCGGAGCCGGCTCGATCCTGCGGTCTCCCGGAGTGCCCGGACTACGGCAGCGGCAGGAGGGGGGCGTCCACCCATCGGCTGGCTCCGGAACCGGAAGTAGCCACGATGTCTCGAAACAGACCCCATGACCGTTCTATATTGAGAGATTCAGAACTGATCCGATCAGTGATCATTTCTGGCACATCGGGGGATCTCGTTGAGCACCATGCCGCAACCACCGTCCTGGGCACCCACACCCGCCTCACCCACGTCATCCGTCTCACCGTTCGCCAGTGAGGCCACCAGGCTGCTGTGCGCGGGCACGTACCTCGACTCCGCGTACCGTGACCGCGTCATCGAGGAACTCCACCTCAACAGGCAGCGCATCGTCGCCCCGTCCCTGGGCCTCGACGCGGCACGGGTGCTGGCACACGCGCTGCGGGCCCGGCGGCTGGAGGTGGGCTGGGCGTCGGCGATCGTTGGGCTGTGGGTGGTGGGGCTGCCGCTGACCGACCGTCTGCTGGCCGGCTACCTGCTGCCCAGTCTGCTGCTGGCCGCCGGTGTCGCCGTGCGGGGCAAGGAGGAACGTCCGTCATTGGCACGGCGGTTCGTGGCCCTGGTCTTCCGCTGGTACGGCCGGAGCGTGTTCACCGTCTTCCTCGCCGCCACCGTGCTCGTCGCCTTCTCCGGCACGGACGACCCGCTGACCACCTCGGACGGCCGGTCGGGCATCGAGGATGTCCTGCGGATCACGCTGCCGCTCGCCTCGGGGCTGGCCGGCGGCGACGGCGAGGTCACCGCGCTCCAGGCATGGCTGGCGCTCCTGCTGTTCCTGGCCGTCGCGCTGTGCGCGGGGGCCCAGCGCAGCCAGTTCGCGCGAGCCCTGGCCGGCGAGCTGTCCCCGCAGCGGTTCCCGGACGTGCGCTCCGACCCGGCGGAGGAGAACGAGGGGCGGCGTTTCCAGTACGTCCGGGACCGCATCCGGCGGGAACAGCACGAACCGCTGATCATGTACCACGAGGCGAGGCCGTTCTGCGGGGCGGGACTCGACTACGACACCTGGGTCTTCGCCGTCGAGATGCGCCCGAGCGACGGGAAGCGGTCCCGGCCGCTGAGCAACCGGGTCGTGCTGGACACCGTGCGTCCGCTGCTGGAGAAGCTGCGGCTGCCGTCCGAATACGCGGGCCACACGGTCCGCGACCGGCTGCGCTGGCTGGAGATCGACGAGTGCGTGTTCCTGCCCGCGGAAGGCCTGAGCCGGCGCGCCGACGCCCCCTACGACCGTTCCTCCTTCGAGACGCACCGGGTGCACGCGGTGGAGGAGGGCGCGGAGAAGCGGCGGCACTTCCTGCGGGTGCGGGTCGGCGGCTGGGAGGAGGAGCTGGTCGTCACCGTCTTCGTGCGCATCCACACCCAGGGCCGCATGCTCATGCTGGAGATCGCGCCGCATGTGCTGATGCCGGTCCGGGCGGACTTCCAGGAGGCCGACCGCACCGCCTACCGGTTCCGGAGCAACAACGCCCTCGGCAAGATCAGCTGGGCCACCGCACGGGTGCCGGCCTCCGCGGTGCGCTCCCTTGTCACCGTCTGCCAGGCGGCGGCGTACGGCTGGCAGCTGCTCACCGGCGGCTACGACAAGGCGCTGCCCGAGGGGCCCGCCCTGTCCGTGCGCGAGCTGGGTTCGGCGCGGACCGGGTCGCTCTTCCAGCACATGGACGTCGACCGCTACCTGCGCAGCGTCCAGGAGCGCATCGCGCGCGGTGTACGCATAGCGCTGTCCGAACACGGCTACGAAACAGGAGAGTTCGTGCAAAAAATTATCAACAATGGCCATATCGGAACACGGTTCGGCAACGTGTCCCACAGCACCTTCGCCATGGGCGACCATGCACGGGCCTCGTCGTCCGTACAGGCCGACGGCCCCCGGCCACCAGAAGGGAACCCGCGACCATGACCTCCCCGGAACCAGCGGAACCGGACGGCGAGTCCGGTGTCCGGATCGGCGACGTCACGCACAGCACGTTCGCCGTGGGCCGGCACGCGCGCGCGGAGAGCCACCACGGCGGGGACCGACGGCCCGGCCCGGCCGACGAGGAACTGCTAGCGGCCGTACGCGCCCTGCGCGCGGACCTCGCGCGGGTCCGGCAGGACGACCGGACCCGGCAGCTGGACGCGGCGCTGGCCGACACGGAGGACGACATCGCCCGCACCGGCACGGCCGAGGAGGGCCGACGGCAGCGGCTGCGTGAACTGCTCGCCGACGCACAGGCGGTGGTGTCCCTGTTCACGTCGGCCGCGGCGGTGGGCGGGCTGCTCGGGCTGTGACGACGTACGACGGACGGGGGCGAGGAAGGTGGACGGCGGACATCGCCACTGGAACGAGGAGACCCAGCGCTGGGAGAGCGGCCCACCGGACCACGGCCGTCCCGGGGCCCAACCCGCTCCCCCGCACCGGCCGCCGGACGAGACCGCGTCCTCGCCGGCCCGGGACCCGGCGAGGACGCCCCTCGGCGTTCCCACGGCCGCTCCGCCACCGGACACGGGACCCTACCCGCCCGTCCCGGCCGCCCTCGCCCGCCGGAACCTGTGGGTCCCCCTGCTGACCCTGCTCGCCACTGCCGGACTCGTCGTCAGCCTGGTGACGACCCTCGGGAGCGGGGACGGGGACGGCGAGGACGACGGACAAGGCCCCGGCGCGAGCACGTCCGTGACGGCCCCGGTCACGACCAGGATCACCACCGGCCCGCCGTCTCCCACCGCCTCCGCCACCCCCTCACCGCCCGGCGAGCTCCCCGCCGGGTACGTCGTCCACGACGACCCGCAGGGCTTCCGGATAGCCGTGCCGCGGGACTGGGTGCGCACCACGGACCCCTCCGAGTACGGCATCGACGTGGTGCACTACCGCAGCCCCGGGGGCGACCGGCGGCTCCAGGTCTTCCAGGTGTCGGAGTCCACTCCCGACGAGTCGTTCGAGAAGTTCCTCGCCGAGAACACCCCGTACGGCTTCGTCCAGCTCTCCCTGGAGAACCTGGACGATGCCGGGTTCGTCGGCAGCCTGCTGGAGTACGTCGCCGACTCCCTCCCCGGGGAGAGGGAGATCGGTGTCTGGCACATCCTCGACCTCCGTTTCGTCGCGGAGGACGAGGAGATCTACGCGCTGGTCGCCTACGGCCCCGACGCCGACGGCGCCGATGACGAACGGGAACTCCTGACCACCGCGTTCTCCCACTTCTGCCCGCCGGCCACCACCTGCCCCGCACCGTGATCCCGCCCCGCGGCCGTCCGCCGCTCCGGACTCAGGACGACACCACGGAACCGGCCGTCCCCCTCCCGCCGGACGTCCACGGCCCGTGGCTGTTCCGCCGGGACCGGAATATCTACCACGTCAGGCTGCTCCAGTGGCTGTCCACCCGGGAGATACGGGAGCAGATCGGCCCCGCGGACGGCGCCCGGGCCCTGCGCGTCCAGTCGTTGATGCTCGAGGCCGACTTCGTGCGGCGCTCGTTGGGCCCGGCCCGAGCGGCCCACGCGGAACTCGCCGCGAAGGCCCTGGCGCTGCGGGCGGCGCTCGACCGGGCTGAGCGACGGGCCGACGGTGTCATGCTGGAGTGGCGGTGGATGTCGCTGATCGCGTCGGTGGGACTGCTGCTGCGTTTCGTCGTCTTCCAGGCATCATGGTACGAGGCAGCCGGTGCCGCGCTGCTGGTGTTTCTGACCGCGTCCGCTGTCCGGCGCAGCCCCGCGTCGGTGGCGTCGCTGCGGTGCCTGTGGCGGATGACGACCGGCGCGGTGGTGGCCGCGTGGGCCTGGACCCAGTACGCCCAGGCCCGGCCGCGGTGGCAACGGGCCATGGCGCACGCTCCGGTGCCCGACGCCCTGCGTCAGATCGCCCGGGCGGCCTTCCTGATGGAGGCCGGCATATCCGTCCGCACCCGGGACACGGCGGGGCTCCGCGCCGCGGCCGACCGCAGCTACCTGGTGTCCACCCGCGCCGCCCGGGAATTACGCCGCAAGACCGGTCTGATGGACGCGGGCACCATCGCCCTGTGCGGACCGCGCGGTGTCGGCAAGACCACGCTGCTGGAGAGCGCCCTGGAACGGGCGACCTTGTCCGTACGCACCCACACGCCCGCCCGGTACGCGCCGCACGACTTCCTGCTCGCCCTGTTCATCGACGTGTGCGAGCGCTACATCGCACTGCGCGGGTTCCCCGTGCCGGCCTTCCGACGGCTGGGCCGGTTCGACCGCCCCATGCGCTGGATCCGCCGCGGCCCGGCGCTGCTGCTCTTCGCCACGCCGCCGGCCGTCTTCCTGGTCTTCGGTCTGAAGGCGGGCGTACAGGGTCTCGGGGAGCTGTACGGCCCTGCCGTCGCCCGGCGGGCCGGGGCCGTGGAGGAAGCCGGCCGGCGGGGCGTAGACGGCGTCTGGCACGGGCACAGCGCCGGCGCGGCCCTGGTCGCCGCGGCCCTCGGCGTCGCCTGGTGGCGCTTCGGGCGGGCGGGGTGGGCCAGGCGGGCGGCCGGTTCGGTGTGGCGCGGTGGCTGCACGGTACTGGGCGCCCTGCTCGTCGTCGTTCCCCTCGGCACTCTGCTCACCGACCCCGATGTCTTCTCCCGCCTCGGCGTGATGCAGTCGGGGAACGAGGGACTCGGGAACGTGATTCGGCTGCTGATCGCCGTCTCCGTCCTCAACTTCGTCATCGCGATGTCCGGCCACACCGCGGCCTTCCGGGGGGCACACCTCACCTGGTGGTGGGAGAAGGCGTCGATGCCCTGCCTGTACGCCGCCACTGCGTGGGCACTGCTGCGCGACGGTGACTGCCGCGCCGTGATCACCGATGACGGCAACCCGGGCCGACTGGCCGTCTTCCTGACCGGCCTGGTGCTGCTGCGGCTGTCCGACTGGCGGACCCGAGGCCTGACCCCGCGCTTGGTGACACGCTGCCGCGATCACCTGCTGCACCTGCGTACGGTGCAGTCCAGGGCTGCCTCATGGAGTACGGCCGTTCCGGCGGCAGGTCTGGGCGTACAGGTCGGTACGTCGCTGTCGACGGTCCCGCCGAACTTTCCCGAACTGGTCGACGACTTCCGTGACCTGCTGGGGCGGATCGCGAGGGAGATCCACGAGCAGAAGGGCACCGTGGTGGTCGCCGTCGACGAACTGGACCGCCTCGGTGACGGCGCCACCGTTCTGGCCTTCCTCAACGAGATCAAGGCCGTGTTCGGTGTGCCCTACGTGCACTATCTGGTCTCCGTCGCGGACGATGTCGGTGCCGCGTTCGTCCGGCGCGGCCTGCCGCACCGTGACGCCACCGACTCGACACTGGACGACGTCATCACCGTCCAGCCATGCCTGCTGAGCGAGTCCCGGGCTCTGCTCACCCGGCGCATGCCAGGGCTCACCGAGACGCACGTCCTCCTGGTGCACGCGCTGGCCGGTGGTCTGCCCCGGGACCTGATCCGCTACGGCCGCCGTCTGGTCGACCTGCACCTGAACAGCTCCGAGGACCTCCCTCACCACGCCCGTACGCTCGTACTGGAAGAACTCGCCGAGGCGGTCACCGGTTTCCGGCTGCTCCTCTCCCGGCAGCCCTGGCCTCAGGGCGGCGCCGTGCTGAGCGCCTTCCGTGACCTGACCGTGCAACTGCGCCGCACCGCCGACCAGGCGTCGTCCGACCTCGACCAGGCGTTGCGGACCTTCGCCTTCGAGGGACGGGTCACCTCCCCGGAGGAGTACCGGGCTGTTCCGGACACCGCGCAGCAGCTGATGCTGGAGGCGTCCGTCTTCGGCTACTTCTGCCTCACTCTGCTCGACGTCTTCGCCGTCCCCGGATTCGCCGCAAGCAGCTCCGACGCCCAGGCGCACGGCCCTGACGGTGATCCCGCCCTGCTGGCGGAAGCCCATACGGAGCTGGGTGTCTCCCCCGACAGCGCCCGGCTGCTCATCACCAGGATCCGCAGGGCATGGGGCCTGCCCGTGGTCACGCCCCCGTCACACCCCCCGGCACCGCCAGCAGCCGCTCGACCCCCCGCGCCGTCCCCGTCACCCCGTCCAGGAAGCCCTGGGCCCGCGGTGACGCCCCCTGGGTCAGCCACGCCGGGTCGATGTCGCAGACCGCGACCTTGACCTCCGTACCGGCCAGGGCCAGCGGCAGGGTGTGGACGACCGTCGAGGGGAAGCTGAGGATGGTGCGGCCGACCGGGCCGCGGCGGGCGATCAGTTCCAGGGGCAGGTCGGGACGGACGACCTCCAGGCCCGTCTCCACCGCCAGCCGGTGAAGCTTCTCGGTGGACTCGCGGCGGTGGGCGAAGTAGCGGGTGGCGCCGTGGGTCTTGGCCAGGCGCCGGACGGCGTCCACATAGGCGTCGGCGTCCACGACACCGGTCTCCACCAGGGACGTGCCGACCATGTCGGCGCCCTTGGTGATCCTGGGCGGCCCGAAGCGGGCCCGGGTCCAGGCGAAGTCGTGCGCGGTGACGGTGACACCGTCAGGGGCGTCCTCGATCGGCATGGAGGAGAACACCTCGACGGTGCGGCCCCGCGCGGGGGTCAGTCTGCGCCGGGCCGAGGACGACACCGGCGCGAACAGCAGGTCGCGCGGGCCCGGCCGGCGGCCCTTGCGGTGCCAGCGCACCAGGCGTTCGCCGCGGGCCAGCTGCCCCACGAACTCCATCGTGGCGGTGCCGTCGTCGACGACGACCAGTTCGCGGGCGCGGGTGATGGTCAGAAGCAGTTGTACGTAGCGGGAGAACGGGTCCCCCATCACGACCCGCTCCGCGCGGCGCAGCAGCCCGGCGAGGCCGCCGACCGTGCGGAAGGGGGCGCTCGCCCCGCCCCGCGCCTCCTCCCAGCGGACGTCGTGACCGTCCGCGCGGGCCAGCTCCGCCATGCGGCGCAGCTGGCCCCGGGTCATCGGGTCCACGGGGGACAGGACGACGAGGGTGAGCCCCGTCCAGGGGGCGCGGGTGTGCGCCCACTCCAGAACGTTCAGGAGCTGTACCGGACTCTCGACGAAGGCGAGAGTGTGGGGGCCGGCGTTCCCGGCGCGGGGGCTCATCGGCAGTACGACCGTCCCGTCATTGGGCGTGGGGTGGGGAGTGCGCGGGCGGGATCAGACGGTGACCGGCTCGCCGGCCGCGGCGGCGATCTCCGCCTCGGCGACCACGCCGGTGACGCGGCGCAGCTTCTTCATCGGGCCCAGCTCGGAGTCGTAGACCTTCTTGACGCCGTCGCCGAGGGACGCCTCGATGGTGCGGATGTCGCGGACCAGGCGGACCAGGCCCTGCGGCTCGACGGAGGCGGCCTGGTCGGAGCCCCACATGGCGCGGTCGAGGGTGATGTGGCGCTCGACGAAGGTGGCGCCGAGGGCGACGGCCGCGAGGGTGGTCTGCAGGCCCGTCTCGTGGCCGGAGTAGCCGATCGGGACGTTCGGGTACTCCTGCTGGAGGGTGTTGATGACGCGGAGGTTCAGCTCCTCGGCCACGGACGGGTAGGTCGAGGTGGCGTGGCACATCAGGATGTTGTCCGAGCCGAGGACCTCCACCGCGTGGCGGATCTGCTTCGGGGTGGACATGCCGGTGGAGAGGATGATCGTGCGGCCGGTGGCGCGCAGGGCGCGCAGCAGCTCGTCGTCGGTGAGGGACGCGGAGGCGACCTTGTGGGCGGGGACGTCGAACTTCTCCAGGAAGGCGACGGCCTCGGTGTCCCACGGGGAGGCGAACCAGTCGATGTTCTTCGTCTTGCAGTACTCGTCGATCTGGCGGTACTCGTCCTCGCCGAACTCCACGCGGTGGCGGTAGTCGATGTAGGTCATCCGGCCCCAGGGGGTGTCGCGCTCGATGTCCCACTGGTCGCGCGGGGTGCAGATCTCGGGGGTGCGCTTCTGGAACTTCACGCCGTCGCAGCCGGCCTCGGCGGCCGCGTCGATCAGCTTGAAGGCGTTCTCCAGCTCGCCGTTGTGGTTGATGCCGATCTCGCCGCAGATGTAGACGGGGCGGCCCGGACCGGCCTCGCGGTCGCCGAAGTTGCGGATGCGGGAGTTGGTGCTCATGAGGGAGGTTTCCTTACTTGGTGAGGGTGTCGAGAGAGGGGCCGAGCAGCCAGCCGGCGATCTCCCGGATCGCGCCGGAACCGCCGTGCACGGTGGTGACCGCGCGGGCGGCGCCGCGGACGACGTCGTGGGCGCCGGCGACCGCGATGGGCCAGCCGACGAGGTCGAAGCAGGGCAGGTCGTTCACGTCGTTGCCGACGTAGAGCACGCGCTCGGGGGCGATGCCCTGTTCCTCGCACCACTGCTTGAGGGCGAGGTCCTTGCGGTCGATGCCGTGCAGCACCGGGACGCGCAGCTTCCCGGCGCGGGCGGCGACGACCGGGTTGACCTCCGTGGACAGGATCAGCAGCGGCAGCCCGGCCTTGCGCAGGGCGCCGATGCCGAGGCCGTCGCCGCGGTGCACGGCGACGAACTCCCGTCCGTCGGAGTCGATCAGCACCCGGTCGTCGGTCTGGGTGCCGTCGAAGTCGAGGACCACCGCGTCGATGTCGGCGGCGGTCGGCAGCGCGCCGGGGCGCGCGGAGTCGAAGAGCGGGGCCAGCGCGCGGGCGCGGGAGAGGTCGTGCGGGTCGTCGATCTCCAGCACGCGCGCCGGGTCGGTGCGGACCAGTTCGGTCCGGCCGAAGAAGCGGTGGTGGTGGGTGCGGAAGCCGGCCGCGTCCATCGCGTAGGCGGCGCCGGTCTCCAGGAAGTCCTGGGGACGGTCCTGGCGGCGGGGACGGAAGGACTTGTCGTGGTTGACGCCGTGCCCTCCACCGGTGTCACCGGCACCTGAGGCATCGACCGGCCCGGCGTCCTCGCGCCACACGAAGCCGTGGAACGGCGCCACCGTCACGGCCGTGTCCGCACCGCCCTCGACGACCGCTCCGGCCACCCCGTCGATGTCCTCGCGGATCAGGAAGGGGCTGGTGCACTGCACGAGCAGCACCGCGTCGACAGCCGCGCCGTGCAGCGCCTCGTGGGCGTCCATGGCGTGGAGCACCGCGGCCTCGGAGGTGGCCGTGTCCCCGGCGATGGCGGCGGGCCGCAGCACGACCTCGGCGCCGGCCCGGCGGGCCGCGGCGGCGATGCCCTGGTCGTCGGTGGAGACGACGACGTCGGTCACCAGCCGGGTGGCGCGGCACTCGCGCACCGCCCGGACGACGAGCGGGACACCGCCGACGGGGGCGAGGTTCTTGGCGGGTACGCCCTTGGAACCGCCGCGGGCGGGGATGACCGCGAGCACGCGGCGCACCGTCGCGCCCCGGCCCGCTTCCGGATCGGTCATGGGATGTGCTCCTCGGGCAGTCGTGGACACAGGCGTGGTCGTGGTCGTCACGGGGGGCGTGGTCACAGCTCGCCCATCCGCCGGATGACGGGCGCCACCCGCTGCACGCCGTGCCGGTAGGCGCCGCGGGCCGCGCGGCGCACGACCTGGCGGACCGGGCCGGGCTCCTTGTCGGCGGCGGGCGCGCCGGGCAGCGGACGGCCGTCGGGGGCGAGGTGGTGCCGGGCGAGGATGCCGGGCAGGTAGCCGGGGGCGGTGGCGGGTGTGTAGTACGGGGTCAGCGGCGGCAGGCCGCCGGGCCGGACGAGCAGCTTGGCGATGCGCTCACGTGCGGTGTCGAAGGCCGTGGCGTACCCGCCGTCGGGGCGGACGCCCTGCCGGGCGACCCACTCCTCGTCGGGGGCGGGCCGGTGGCCGGCGTCGAGCTGGTCCCAGGAGGCGAGGCAGCCGGAGCCGACGAAGTGGTGGTTGCCGAGCGCCTCGCGCACCCCGAGATCGGTGAGGACGACGGTGGGCACGCGGCGGTGCAGGGATTCGAGGGCGGCCGTCGAGCTGACGGTGACGAGCAGGTCGGTGGTGTCCAGGACCTCGCCCATGTTCCCGTAGCGCAGATGGAAGTTGGGCGGCGCGTCGGTCTTCTGGACGAGCTTCTGGTACGGGAGTTCCTCGATGTGCGTGGTGTGCTCGCCGGGCTTGGAACGCAGCTTGAGGACGACCTGGCGCTCGGGGTGCTTCCGGGCGTGCTGCACGAGCCGGTTCAGCAGGTACGTACGGTCCTTGCGGCTGTCCGGTACGGACGGCTGGGCGGCGAAGACGACCGTGTACGGGTCGTGCTCGCCGGTGTAGGGCGCGCCGCCGAGGAAGGGCAGCGCGACCTCGGTGACCGAGGAGGCGTCGGCGCCGACCCCCTCGTAGACGGCCCGGAAGCGGTCCGCGTCCTGGCGGGAGTTGGCGAGGACGAGGTCGGCGCCGTGGCGCAGCAGCAGGCCGTCGGCGAGCTTCTCGTAGACGACGCCGACGTAGCCGGTGACGACGACGGGGCGGTCGGCGCGGTCGGCCCAGACCCGGCCGAGGCCGTGCAGCATCGCCTGGACGCCGCCGCCGACGAGGGCGAGGACCAGGACGTCGTACCGCTTCTCCCCCATCGTCCGCAGGAACTGCAGGGCCGTCACCTCGTCGAGGGAGTCGGCGCGGACGCCGACCTCGCCGAGCTGGCGGGCGGTCGGGGTGGCGCGGCCGCGCAGCAGATAGCCGTCGAGGCGGAGTTCCGCGTCACCCTCGGGGGCGATACGGCTCGCGGTGAGCGCGCCCCATTTCCACCGGGTGTCGGAATCCGCGAGAACCGCGACCCGCAGGGCCTTCGTTGCACTTACTGGCACGTCGACGACGCTAGGAAGGCATTCCGAGGAACGACCCAACCGGAACACAACAAACGGTTAACAGCACATCGCCGAATGACGAATCAGGTCGTCCACAGCTCGAAAAAAGGTTCGCTTCACCGCTTCGCCACGCGTCGTTCACCCCGTATCAAGGTGAGGGTAAATCGACATGCCGGGGCGCCGCCTAACGTCCGGGGTGTGCCAAAGCTCTCCGTCATCGTGCCGTTCTACAACGTGCGCCAATATGTCCCCGATGCCCTGCGGAGCCTTCGCGCCAACGCACGCGAGGACTTCGAGTTCATTCTCGTCGACGACCGCTCCGCCGACGGGACCGCCGATCTGCTCGCGCGCGCGGAGCCGGAGCTGCCGGGGGCGGTGCTGATCAGACACGAGGTGAACGGCGGCCTGGCGACCGCCCGCAACACCGGCATCGACGCCGCCCGCGGGGAGTACCTGACCTTCCTGGACGGCGACGACTGGCTGGCCCCGGGCTACTACGAGCGGCTGGTCGCCGTCATCGAGGAGCTGGGCTGCGACTTCGTGCGCACCGACCACGTGCAGTGCACGGCACGCGCCCGCTCCGTGCACCGGGTGCCGCACGGCCGCCGGAACGTGGCCCTGCGCCCGCGCGACGCGATCCTGCCCGCGCACCGCACCACCTCCGTCGACTACGCCTACGCCTGGGCCGGGATCTACCACCGCCGGCTGGCCGACCGCGGCCTGCTGCACTTCACCCACGGGCTGCGCACCGCCGAGGACCGGCCGTGGATCTGGAAGCTGCACCGGGAGGCGGAGTCCTTCGCGGTGACCAGTCTGCTCGGGGTCTTCTACCGGCGCGGGGTCGCCTCCTCGCTCACCCAGATCGGTGACGCCCGGCAGCTCGACTTCATCCGCGCCTTCGACCAGGTGATCGAGGAGACCGCGGCCGATCCCGACGCGGCCCGGCTGCTGCCCAAGGCCGTGCGCACGTACTGCGCGATCATCTCCCACCACCTCGGTTCCATCGACCGGTTCGAGGCGCCCGTGGCCCGCAGGCTCAGGGAGATGAGCACCGCGGCGCTGCGGCGGATGCCGCAGGCGGTGCTCGACGACGCGCTCGCGTCGATGGACGCCGAGCGGGCCGGCCGGCTGCGCAGGCTGCGCCGCCGTTCCGCCTCGGCCACGGAGGTGGCGGCATGACCACGCAGATCTTCATGGCGTCGACGCTGTACGGCACCGCGACGCTGGCCGCGGCCCTGGACTCCGGCTGTTTCGCGCCGGCCGACCGGCGTGTGCTGCTGGTGTCCAACAACGCCACGACGCCCGAGACCTCCCCGGCCGTGCACGAGATGCCGGGCTTCGGCCACCTGCGGTCCCGGTTCGACGAGGTCGTGTCGTGGAACGAGGCGATCTTCCCGTTCCACCCGGGGGCCTGGGCGCCGCGCCCGGACGACATCCCGCTGTTCGAGCGCTATCTGCGGCTGCTGTGGAACATCGGCGACGACGACGTGGCGCTCGCCGTGGAGTCGATCCAGGTCAACCCGGCGCTCGCGGTGACGGAAATCTTCACCGACGCGCCCGTCACCGTCTACGCCGACGGCCTGATGAGCTACGGGCCCACCCGCAACAAGCTCGACCAGTTGGTCGGCACGCGCGTGGAGCGGCTGCTCCACCTGGACCTGGTGCCGGGCCTGACGCCGCTGCTGCTGAGCGAGTTCGGGGTGGCGCCCGAGGTGGTGCCGACCCCGGCGTTCACCAAGGTGCTGGCCGAACTGGCCGACACCGGCGCCGGGCTCCCGGAGATCGAGGAGCCCGCGCTGCTGCTCGGGCAGTACCTGTCGGCGCTGAACATCCTCTCCGCCGCGGAGGAGGAGGCGCTGCACGTGCGGATGCTCAACGGCGCGGTCGGCCTCGGACACCGGCGGGTCGTCTTCAAGCCGCACCCGTCGGCCCCGGCCCGCTTCACCCGCCTCCTGGAGGAGGAGGCGGAGGGGCTCGGCGTGGAGCTGACGGTCCTGGACAGCCCGGTGCTGGCGGAGGTGGTGTACCAGCGGATGCGGCCCGCGGTCGTCATCGGCTGCTTCTCCACGGCGCTGCTCACCGCCTCCGCGCTGTACGGTCTGCCGGTCGCCCGGGTCGGCACCGAGACGCTCCTGGACCGGCTGACGCCGTTCGAGAACAGCAACCGGATGCCCGTGGCGATCGTCGACGCGCTGCTGCCGGAGCCGGCCGACGCGGAGGCCGTCAAGAGCCGCCGGCCGGGTCTGGCCGACGCCGAGCTGACCGAGCTGGTGCGGGCGCTGGGCTTCACGATGCAGCCGCGGATACTGCCCGAACTGCGGCCGGAGACGGAGCGGTACCTGGCGGCGCGGCTGGACGACCGGACCTGGCGGTACTTCAAGCGGAAGCGGCTGACCTCGCTGGGACTGCCCGGCGGCATCCCGGCCCAGCTCGGCTTCCTGCCCCGCAACGCGACCGTGCGGCGGGTGGCGCGCACGGCGCGCAGTCTGCGGCGCCGGGTGGGCCGCCGCTGAGCCGTGAACCGCGGTTGAAGAAATCGTGAATCGGGGATGGATCGGCGGATTACTCTTTCGATATCGCAGTAATACCGGGCCGGTTCCAGGTTCATTGTTCATTCCTGCTCCCTAGGATCCCGGCATGACGAACCTAGGCCGGCTCTATCCCCTGATGGACGACGTCCAGCTTCCGGACTCGATCCCCTATTCCCAGGTCAGTTCCTGGGAACTGCGGTTCCTGTACCTGCTCGGCCGTCATCACCTCACCGGTGCCGACCGGCTCGTCGAACTCGGCTCGGGCGGCGGGGGTTCGACGTACGCGCTGGCGCTCGGGCTGCGGGAGAGTCCCGTCTTCGACGAGCGCACGGGCCGGCTGCACGCCTACGATTTCTTCCGGGTCGGCAAGGGCACCTTCGCCTCGGAGAAGTTCTTCACCTCCGGGGCGAAGCCGCAGGACGACAACTCCTTCCTCGCCGACTTCCGGGAGCGACTGGCGCCGTTCCTGCCGTTCCTGGAGATCCACGCCGGGGACCTGTGGCAGACCAGCGACCCGGACGACACCACCCCGGTGGAGTTCCTGCACATCGACATAGCCAAGACCGCCCGGGTCTTCCGCTGTGTCACCGAGCGGTTCCTGACCAGGCTGCGGCCCGGCTCGGTCGTACTGCACCAGGACTTCGCCGGGCCCCGGCTGCCCTGGCTGCACCACAGCACCGGCGCGCTGCTGCCGTACATCGAGATCGCCGGCCCGCCGATCCGCTCCACGCTCGCCTTCGAGGTGGCCCGGCCGATCCCCGGGGAGGTGCTGAAGCGGATCGCGGAGGACGCCTACACGGTGGACGAGAAGCTCGAACTGATCTCCGCCGTGCAGGAGCGGATCGACCACGACCACACCGGCGGCATCCCGTTCAGGTCGGTCCTGGAGTTCGCCAAGGCGTACGTCGCCCACTACGACGGCGACCACAGGCGCGCCTGGTCGATCGCCAGGCCGCTGACCTCCGACGCCTATCTGAGCCGGACGCGCGCCGACCACTTCACGCAGTTGCGCACGGCGTACGAGCAGGACCGTGCGGCGACCGGCTCCGGCGGCTCGAAGCTGTCGCGGCTGGTGAAACGGGCCGTCGGCCGCTGACCCGCGCACGAGAGGGGCGGGCCCCCGCGGGGGCCCGCCCTCGTTCCGGTCCCGTCAGGCGCCGAGTATCCGCCGGATCTCGGCGGCGTTGTCCTCGGTCACCCGCCACAGCTCCCGCTGCCGCCCGTGGACGTCGGCGACGGTCTCGGCGTGCGCGTCCAGGATGCCGACGGCCCGCTCGGTGAGGATCGCGCCCAGGTTCTTGTCGTGGACGGAGACACCCCACTCGGGACGCTCGATGTCGGCCAGGAAGTACGCCATCTTCGGGTGCGAGATCAGGCTGATGATCGGCGTGCCGACCCCGAACGGGATCATGCCGGCGTGGCCGCGCATGCCGATGACCAGGCGGGTCTTTGCGTACAGGTCCCGGATCTCGTCGTTGTCGAAGTCGTACATCGGGATGACCGGCAGCGAGATGCCGTGTTCGCGGCGCAGGTCGAAGGCGATCTTCTCGTCGTCCAGGGAGTGCGCCGCGCAGCGGACCTCGGTGTGCGCGCCGATGCCCCGCACCGCCTTGGCGATCTCGCCGAGGAAGTGCGCGTAGTCGTGGCCGAAGCGCAGGCCCGCGCGGTCGTAGGCCGCGTTGAGCAGGACGGTGTCCTCGCGGTACGACGGGTCGGTCCAGCCGGGCACGAGCTGGCGGCTGACCGTGGTGGGGCAGGGCTGGAAGCGGACCTTGTCGTGCAGGTGGTCCGGGAGCATGGCCCGCACCTTGGCGATGGAGCCGTGGTTGCGCAGTCCGAAGAAGGCGGACTTCTCCACCAGGAGCCGCAGGCTCTCCCGGAACCGGCCGGCCCGGTAGGACTGGCCGTCGAACGCGTTGAACCCGACCGCGTAGACCATGATCGGCACGTCGACGGCGCGTAGGTGCTCGTCGGGGACGTTCCACTGCCAGGCGCTGTTGCCGTTGGGCATGGTGTCCGGGATGAACAGGCCGCCGCCGCCGATGACCAGGCCGCGCCGGGCGTTGACCCGGTCCAGGGCCGCCTTGTCGAAGTAGCGGTGGGCGTGGACGGAGTGCCAGCGCCGGCTGGTGGTGTCCGCGCCGAAGCCGAGCCGGACGGTCTCGGGGAGCAGCTTGTCGCCGGCGTTGCCCTGCCGGTCCATGTAGAAGGCGACGTGCGCGAGCTGGTCCTCGGGGGCGCCCAGCTCCTGCGCGGGCACGGAGGCCGCGCGCTGCGCCCACAGCCGGCTGGGGCGGTGGGTGATGTCGACGGCGAGGCCCGCCGTGGCGTACTCCAGGGCCGCCTTGTTGTCGCCGTGCACCCAGGACATCTGGGCGAGCCGGGAGTAGGCGGTGGCGGCCCGGTTGGGCGCGGCGGCGGCCAGCAGCAGCTGGGCCTTGGCCTCGTCATAGCGGGAGACGCTCATCAGGGCGTGGCCGAGGACCTCGTGCGGCCACGCCTCGTCGAGCGGGATGCGGACGCCTTCGAGGAGGTCGACGGCGTCCTGGTAGTCGCCGGCGGCGATGTGCGCGGCGGCGACCTTGCGGGCGTACTCGACGTGGCCGGTCCGCCGGACGTGCGGGGTGCCGAAGTGGATCAGCAGGTCGTGGTGGAGGCCGCCGGAGGAGTTGAGGTAGGCGGCGTGGAACTCGGCGTCGGACATCTCGTACTCGCGCCAGCGGTCCTCGGCCTGGGAGTACCCGGCCTCGCCGCCCTGCCAGGGCTTGTGCCGCCCGGTGAAGTGCAGGATCGCGGTGTCGTCGGGGACGGGCAGGTCGCCGGAGAGGCGCCGCTTGACGAAGTTGTAGCGGGCGTCGAGGCGGACGAAGTCGCCGTCCAGGACGGCGTTGAGGATGCCCTGGTCGTGCTTGTCCAGCTCGTAGTCGCCGCTGCGTCCGGTGGCGTCGAGCTTCGCGCAGAACGCGTCGGAGAGGTACTCGCGCTGGATGACGAGGAGGCCCGAGTTGAGCTTGTGCTGCCCGTAGAAGAACTGCGGGACGGCCGCGAGGCCCTCGCGGAGCTTCAGCAGTTCCCCGAGGTCACCGAGGACGACCATGTCGGTGTCGAGGGTGATGACGGTGTCGTACTCGCGGATGCGGAAGACGTCGAGGATGAAGTACGCCTTGCGTACCAGGTAGTTGTCCTGGTCGCCCTTCTTGTACGAGTCGTAGTGCTCGGCGTCGACCCTGCGCAGCACGACGCGCGGGTGCAGGGCGCGTATCTTCGCGATCGAGCCGGGCTTCAGGTCGTCGTGGAGGACGACGAAGTCCTCGCACACGCCCGGGTTGGACAGGGCGAGGCTGCGCAGCAGGACGAGGAAACCGGGGAGGTAGTTCTCGTCGACGTAGGACGCGAAGGCGATGCGGCGCTTGCCGGTGAGGTCGTGGGCCGCGGTCACCGGGGCCTGGGCCGCGGCGCCCGGCGTCGGGAGGGTCGTCGTCATCGCAGGGATATCCTCATGTCGGTCACGCTCTGGGCCCGCTCCATGACCCACGCCTTCTCGCTGGTGTATTCGTGCACGGAGGTGATGGCCAGCTTCATCGCCTCGGGCACCCGGTAGGCGCCGGACTCGTAGAAGTCGAAGCCGATCAGGTCGAGCTTGGGGCTGACGTCCAGGAAGTCCAGCAGGAACAGCGTGTTGAAGCCGGTGGTCGGAATACCCGACCAGACGTCGGCGCCGAGCCGGCCGATGTTGCGGACGGGCCAGCGCAGCGACTCGTCACCGAGGTAGGTCTGGGCGCCGGGGACGAGGCGGTTGCGCAGCGACCACTTCCAGTCGCCGGAGATCCCGCCGTAGACCAGGCGGGTGGTGACCTTCTGGTCCCAGTTGAAGCCGTGCTTGTGGATGGTGGCGTGGATGTCGGTACGGCTGCCGGTGTGCTTGGGGTCGATCCGGTACGAGTTGAAGCGCACGACCAGGTCGTAGCCGTCGATCTGGGAGCCCATCCCACTGGCGCCGACGCGTCCCGAGTTGGCGATCAGGCAGACGGACTTGCCGGCCACCAGGTTGCGGAACTCGCCGAGGGTGACCCATTGCACGCCGCCGACGGTGGGGTCGGCGACGGGGCCGCGCATGCGGTTGCGGCGCTGCTCGGCGTAGAGGGCGAGGACCTCGGTGAGCGCCGGCAGGTCCTGGTCGACGGCGGTGCGCAGGTCCAGGTACTGGCTGAGCAGGTCCTGCCGGTCGGCGACCGGGGCCTCCTCCTCGGCCTGGACGAGGAGCGCGGCCACCAGCCGGGGTTCGGCGGCGGCCCAGTCACCGGCGGCGTGCGCGGCCAGTCCCGCGGCCCAGACGTCGGTGGCGTCGCCGCGCGTGTGGTCCCGGGCCGCCGGGCACTGCCGGAGAAGCAGGTCGAGCAGTTCGCGTTCCTTCTTGGCCGCGGTGCGCAGTCCGGCGACGCGGGGGCGGACGCCGAAGCCGTCGTCGTCGGTCAGGGAGACGTACTTCTCGTACGCCTCGATCGCGTCGGTCTCGTCGCCGAGCGCCTCCAGGAGGCGGGCGCGCAGCCGCCAGCCGGCGCGGGAGTTCTTCCGCTGGGCGAGGACGGTGTCGCTGATGACGAGGGCGAGGTTCATCTCGTCGTCGTAGCCGCACTGGAGCGCCTTGTTGGCGACGGCCAGCAGGGCGTCGAGCAGCTCGCCGGGGATGGTGCCGGCGGCCGGGGCCGCCGTGCCCTTGACGGCGCGCTTGAGCAGGGCGGTGGCGCCCGAGGGGGCCGCGGCGGGGCCGTCGGCGCGGTGCGTCCCCCACACGACGAGCAGCTTGCGCAGCTCCTCGGCGAGTTCCACGCGGCGCCGGTCGAGGCTGCCGACGAGCTTGCCGCTGTGCACCGCGCAGGCGCGCAGGCAGGCGTCCAGCTCACCCCCGCGCGCACGTTTGTTCTGGACCCTCGTCATGCCACTCCTGATTTTTCTCTGCCGCAGGGGATGTCGGGCGAACTTAGAAAGCGAAAACGTCCCGGGGGTGAACAGGCTGGGTCCACCGGGCGAATGGTTGCTCCGTCGAACGGTCATGCCTGTGATTCGGACTGACGTGCTGACTAACGTGCTCGGGAGTTCACAGCCGGCACACCGGTGCCTCATACCCGGCGAGGAGAATCCCGTGACCAGCGCGACCGTCCCACCGGTGGCCGAGAGGGCCGGCGCCGCCGACGCGGCCCACGCGCCGGAGCCCGCTCCGGCGCCCCGCCCCGCGTCCCGGCTGCGGGCCCTGGACGGGCTGCGGCTGGTGGCCGCCCTGATGGTGGCGGCCTACCACTACGGCGGTCGCGGCGGCGCCGTCACCGACGCCTGGGGCGGCTCCGCCCAGCACCAGTTCCCGACGCTGCACACGCTGTTCTCGTACGGCTGCCTCGGCGTCCAGGTGTTCTTCGTGATCAGCGGCTTCGTGATCTGCATGAGCGGCTGGGGACGGACCCTGACGTCGTTCTTCGCCTCCCGGGTCGCCCGGCTGATGCCCGCCTACTGGGTGGCGGTGGTCCTGGTGACGGCCGTCTTCGCGCTGCCCGTGGTCGCCTACGACGCCGTGGCGGCCAGCGACGCGCTGGTGAACCTGACCCTGCTCCAGCAGCCGCTGGGCGCGGACCGGGTGCTCGGCGTGTGCTGGACGCTGTGGGTCGAGATACGGTTCTACGCGCTGTTCGCGCTGTGCGTCGTCCTGCCCGGCGCGACCCGCCGCCGGGTGCTGCTGTTCTGCGGCGGCTGGCTGCTGGCGGCGGCGCTGGCGGCGCGGGAGCCGCTGCTGGAGCTGGTGCTGATGCCGGAGTACGCGCCGTTCTTCGTCGGCGGGATCGGCCTGTACCTCGTCCACCGCGACCGGCGGGACGCGCACGCCTGGGGCGTCACGGCCGTCAGCTTCCTGGTCGGGCAGCACTACGCCGTGGACAGCCTGTGGAACGTCTCCGACCCCGATGCCTTCGCGCACCGCACGACCCTCGGCATCGTGCTGGTCGTCGCCTTCGGCTTCATCGCGGTGGCGGTGATCGCCCTGGGCCGGCTGAACCGGGCGAACTGGCGCTGGCTCACGGTGGCCGGGGCGCTGACGTACCCCTTCTACCTGGTCCACGAGCACCTGGGCTGGGTGGTGATCCGCGCCCTGCACCGCTCGCTGGGCGTGCCGTCGGCGGCGACGTTCGCGCTGACCGTCGTCTCGATGCTGGTCCTGGCCTGGCTGCTGCACCGTCTCGTCGAGAAGCCGCTGACGCCCCGGCTGCGGGCCGCGCTGTCCCGGGTGCGCTGAGGGTCAGCCGACGCCGTACCGGGCGGCGATGCCGTCGAGGACCAGCGCCAGGCTCTCCTCGAAGTGCCGGTCGTAGTCGGCGAAGATCTCCCGGCCGGCCGCCGCGGTCAGCGGGAAGCCGGCCATCGCACGGGCGCGTTCGTCGACGTCGAACCCCTCGCGCCGCTCCCCCGGCAGCGGCTGCACACCCTGTTCCTCGGTGACGAACCCGAGGGTGAAGAAGTGCGTCGTCGAGCCGGCCCGCACGGCCTGGGCCAGGGTGAGTCCGGCGGCGGTGAGCAGCCGGAGCGTCTCCTCCATCTGCTCGGCGTGGACCGCGCCGGTGAAGCGGGAGCCGCTGAACACCTTGGCTCCGTCGCGGTAGCCGAGGAGCGCCGCGCGCAGCCCCCGGTTGGTCTTCGACAGCCGCTCCCGCCAGGTGTCGCCCGGGTCGAGGGCGGTCCCGGCGACCATGCGGCGGTACATCTCCGTCGCCATCTCGTCGAGCAGCGCCTGCTTGTCCTTGAAGTGCCAGTAGAGCGCGGGCGCCTTGACGTCCAGCTCCTTGGCGATGGCCCGCAGGGTCAGGCCGTCCAGTCCCGTCTCGTTCAGCAGCCGCAGGGCCGTCCCGGCGACCCGGCGGCGGTCGAGGGGGGTGCGTCGTCCGGTATCCACGCTTGACAGCTTAACGGCGTTAAGCGCATCCTCGCCGTAGCAGCTACTTAACAACGTTAAGGGGATATGCGTGGAAACCGACGTTCTGGTCATCGGTGCCGGGCCCACCGGCCTGGCCCTCGGGGTCGACCTCGCCCGGCGCGGCGTGGCCGCGCTGGTCGTGGAGCGGGCCGACGGGCTGTTCCCGGGCTCGCGCGGCAAGGGCCTCCAGCCCCGCACGATGGAGGTCTTCGACGACCTCGGCGTCCTCGGCGCGATCCGCGCGGCGGGCGGCACGTACCCGGTCGGGATGGTCTGGCGGGACGGCGAACGGCTCGGCGAGCACCACATGTTCGACCCGGTGGAGCCGGACGAGTCCGCTCCGTACAACGAGCCCTGGATGGTGCCCCAGTGGCGGACGCAGGAGATCCTGCACGCGCGGCTGACGGAGCTGGGCGGCCGGGTCGCCTTCGGCCTGGAGGTCACCGGACTCGACCAGGACGGCTCCGGGGTCCGGGCGCGGTGCGCCGACGGCACGGAGATCACCGCCCGGTACGCGGTCGCCGCCGACGGCGGGCGCTCGGCCGTGCGCCGCGCGGTCGGCATCGGCATGACCGGCCGGACCGTCGACCCGCGGCCGACCCTGGTGGCGGACGTCCGGATCACCGGCCTGGACCGCGCCAACTGGCACCTGTTCCCGGCGGCCGACGGGGAGGACGGCTTCCTCGCCGTCTGCCCGCTCGCGGGCACCGAGGAGTTCCAAGTCGCCGCCCGGTTCGGCGAGGACGAGGAGGTGGACGTCTCCCCCGACGGCGTCCGCAAGGCCGTCGCCGCCCGGTCGCACCTGTCGCCCGAGCAGATCACCGAGGTCCGCTGGGCCTCGGACTTCCGGCCGCGCGAGGCCCTCGCCGACCGCTTCCGGGCGGGCCGGGTCTTCCTCGCCGGGGACGCCGCGCATGTGCACTCCCCGGCCGGCGGACAGGGCCTCAACACCAGCGTCCAGGACGCCTACAACCTCGGCTGGAAGCTCGGCGCGGTGCTGAGCGGCGCCGCGGACCCGGAGCTGCTGGACACCTACGGGGAGGAGCGGCGGCCGGTCGCCGCGGAGATGCTCGGCCTGTCCGGCGGCGTCCACCGCGGTGAGATCCGGCGCGGTGAGGCCACCACGCAGCTCGGCCTCGGCTACCGCGCGTCGTCGCTGTCCCGGGACGGCCGCGACCCGTCCGAGGGCCCGCTGCGGGCCGGTGACCGCGCCCCCGACGCGACGGTGGCGGGCGTACGGCTCTTCGACGCGTTCCGCGGGCCGCACTGGACGCTGCTCGCGCTGGACGCCGAGCCGCCCGCGCTCCCGCCGGCGGTGCGGGTCGTACGCGGCCCGGCCCGGCCCGCGTACGGCGCGGGGCTGTTCCTCGTCCGGCCGGACGGCTACGTCGGCTGGGCCGGCGGCCCCGGGGCGGCGGTCCCGGCCGACTACCCGGGCCGCGTCGGGCTCGGCTAGCCGCGCTCGGGGGACCGGGCGCCGCGCGGGAGGACGAGCCCCCGGCGTCCGGCCGCCCGCAGGAACAGGACCGTCGGCACCGAGCAGACCAGGATCGCGAAGATGCTCGCCTCCGGTCCGAAGGCCCCGCCGGTCAGCGCCTCCGGACCGGTAAGGGTGCCCCGCAGCAGTCCGCGCGGCCCCGTGTCGTCGCCGGAGACGGTGACCCCGAGGATCCCGCTGAGGGCGTAGTTCCAGCCGAGGTGGACGCCGATCGGCACCCACAGGGTGCGGGTGGCGGCGTAGGCGGCGCCCAGCATCAGCCCGCCCTCGACGGCGATGGCGAGCGCGCCCCACAGGGTGGCCTCGGGGTTGAGCAGGTGCAGCCCGCCGAAGAGCACGGCGGAGACGGCCAGCGCGCCCCTGGTGCCGGTGAGTTCCTCGACGAGCCGGAAGAGCACACCGCGGAAGAGCAGTTCCTCGGTGACGGCGACGCCCACCATCACCCCGAGCACCGTCAGCGCGCCGCCGACCGACACCCCGCCCTCGGTGCCGTACCCGCCGCACAGGACGACCAGTACGAACGTCGCCGCGAAGAGGCCCAGTCCGGTGAGGGTCCCGGCGCGCAGGTCCGGCCGGGCGCGGGCCGGGTCGAGTTCGGCGACCGGGCGCTGCTCCAGGAACCGTACGGCGTACGCGTAGGCGCACAGCGCGCCCCCGGCGACGAGCGCGCCGCCGAGGAGGGAGAGCACCGGGTTGTCCCCGGCGACCTGCCGCACCCCGGCGGCGAGGGCCGTCACGGCGGCGAACGCCACGGCCGTCACCAGCAGCCGGAAGCCGGCCGGGCGGACCGGGCGCACGGCGGCGACCGGCTCCTGGGCGAACAGGGACTTCAGCGGCGCGAGACGCGCCGCCGCGTTGGTGAGATCCATGTCCGGCACGCTACGAGCGGCACCGGGGGCGGGACGTCCCCCCGCGGTGGACAGTGCGGTGTAGCTCTCCCGGGGGACAAGGGCCCTGTCCCTCCCGCCGGTTCGGTCCCCGGCGTTCGTCCCGCCGGTTCACTCCCCGGCCGGCACCAGGCCGACGCGGTGCGCGAGCACCACCGCCTGGACGCGGTCGCGCAGGTCGAGCTTGGTCAGGATGCGGGAGACGTACGTCTTGACCGTCTCGCGGCTGAGGACCATCCGGTCGGCGATCTCCGCGTTGGACAGCCCCTCGGCGATCAGCGTCAGCACCTCGGTCTCGCGCGGGGCGAGGACGGACAGGACCTGCGGTACGCCGCTCCCGCGCGCCCGCTCCGGGCGGATGCGGTCGGCGAACCGGCCCACGAGGCGCCGGGTGACGGCGGGCGCCAGCAGCGACTCACCGGCGGCGACGGTCCGGATGCCGTCCACCAGCTCGCGCGGCGGCGCGTTCTTCAGCAGGAACCCGCTGGCACCGGCGCGCAGTGCCTCGTACACGTACTCGTCGAGGTTGAAGGTGGTCACGACCAGGACCTTCACCGGGTCGGCGGCCTCCGGACCGGCGAGCAGCCGGGTCGCCTCGATGCCGTCCAGGACGGGCAGCCGGATGTCCATCACCACCACGTCGGGACGGAGCAGCCGGGCCTGTTCGACCCCCGCCCGGCCGTCGGCGGCCTCGCCGACGACCTCCAGGTCGGGCTGGGCGGAGAAGACGGTCGCGTAGCCGGCCCGGATCAGTTCCTGGTCCTCGACGATCAGCACCCTGACGGTCATGCCGCTCCCTGGGCCGGTATCCGGGCGTGGACGCCGAAGCCGCCGTCCGGGCGGGCCCCGGCGAGGAGTTCGCCGCCGCAGACGCCGACCCGCTCGCGCAGGCCGATCAGTCCGTGTCCGCCGCCCCGCACGGGCGGGCGGGGCGGGGCCGCGGGGACGGCGGCCAGGGGGGCCGCTCCGGTGACCACCTCGACCTCCAGCGCGTCGGGCGCGTACCGCACCGTCACGTCCGTGCGGTGCCCGGGGGCGTGCTTGAGGGCGTTGGTGAGGGACTCCTGCACCACCCGGTAGGCGGCTAGCTCCACGGCGGAGGCCAGCGGACGGCGCTCGCCGTGCTCGGCCAGCTCCACGGGCTGGCCCGCCGCCCGGGTCTGCTCCACCAGGTCGGCGAGGCTCCCGGGGACGGGGCCGCGGTCGGCGCCGTCGGCCGCCTTGAGCACGCCGAGGAGGTACTGGAGGTCGGTGAGGGCGTGCCGTCCGGAGTCGCCGATCGCGGCGAGGCCGGTGGCGACCCGGTCCGGGGCGTCGGCGAGGAGGTACTGCGCGGCGTCCGCCTGCACCACCATCGCGGTGACGTGATGGGTGACGACGTCGTGCAGTTCGCGGGCGATCCCGGCGCGCTCCCGGGCGACGGCGGCCTCGGCCGCGAGCCGCCGCCGTTCCGCCTCGGCGGCCCGGCGGGCCCGTACGGACCGGCCCACGCCCCAGCACGCGGCGAGGACCAGGTACATGAGGACGTAGTCGGCGAGGGCGTGCGGCGCGCCCCGGTGGTGCAGCGCGAGGGCGAACGGCACGTAGAGCGCGGTGCCGAGCACGGGCACGGCCCGGCGCCCGCCGTGGACTCCCGCGCCGTACAGGGCGGCGTACAGGGCGACGCTCGCGAGGACGGGCGGGTAGGCGGCCAGCTCACGTGCCGCGAAGGCGAGGGCCACCACCGCGAGACACGCCCCGGGCCACCGCCGCCGCACCGCCAGCGGCAGCCACAGCAGCGCGGTGAGCACGACGCCCGCCGGGTCGTACGGCCGCTGCGGCAGGTCCCCGAACCGCGCGCCGAGTGCCGCGGTGACCGGCGCGAACACCACGGGCGCGAGGACCACGGTGATCACCGCGTCCCGGGTCGTGGCGCCGAGCGCGCCCCAACGGGCCGCGGCGCCCCGCGCGTTGCCGACCACTGCCGCCGCAGTCGCTCTCCTCACGGCCCGAGAGCTTAGCGCCGCGTCCGTCAGGCACCGGCCAGGGACAGCTTCACGGCGAAGCCGAGGAACAACGCGCCCGCCGCCGAGGTCGCGCCCGCCGACAGCCGCTTGCGGCGGCGGAAGGCGGTGGCCAGCCGGGTGCCACTGAAGATCAGCGCGCTGAGGTAGAGGAAGCTGAACAGCTGGGCGAAGGCGCCGAGGACCACGAAGGACAGGGCGGGATGGGCGTAGCCCGGGTCCACGAACTGAACGAAGAAGGCGACGAAGAAGAGAATCGCCTTGGGGTTGATCAGGCTGACGACCAGGGCCCGGCGGAAGGGCCGCTCGTCGGCGGCGGCCGTCCCCTGCGGCGCCTCGCCGGCGGCCTGCTCGCGCCGCGTCCGCCACATCCGCGAGGCGGCCCGCAGCATGCCGACCGCGAGCCAGGTGAGGTATCCGGCACCGGCGTACTTCACGATCCCGAACAGCACGGGGTTGCCCTGGAGCAGGGAGGCGACCCCCGCGGCGGAGAGCGTCATCAGCACGGTGTCCCCGCAGAAGACGCCACCGGCGGCCCGGTATCCGGCGCGGACACCGCGCCGGGCGGCGACCGAGAGCACGTAGAGCGAGTTGGGACCGGGCAGCAGGACGATGAGGAGGACGCCCGCCAGGTAGGTGGGGAGATCGATGACGCCGAACATGGGAGGAGTGTCGCACGGGCGTACGAGACGGAAAGCGGCCGGGATCACCCGTTCGCGGGCGCCGGTTACCGGGGAGACATCCCGGGTGGCGTCGAGGGCATCGATGAGACGACCGGGGGCGGGAGTGCGTAGGACGGGTATGGGGAAACGGGTCGCCGCGCTGCTGGTGCTGTCCGTGGTCTGCGGGTGCACGGTGCAGCCCGTCGGCGAGGACGGCAAGGGACGCTCACCGGTCCACATCGAACTGCCGGGGAGCGCCCCCGCGACGACACCGGACGGGACGGGCGCGACGCGTGAGGAGCGGCGGGACACACCCGCCGTGTCCCCTCCCGCCGTCCCCGCCCCCGTCCTGTGGTCGCCCGGCGCCACCGGCCGGGACGTGCGCGAACTGCAGGCCCGGCTGCGGCAGATCGAGTGGCTCTACGACGGACCGACCGGCACCTACGACGAGCTGACGGAGAAGGCGGTGCGCGGCTTCCAGGGCAAGCGCGGGCTCCCCGCCACGGGCCGGACCGACACCGTCACCTGGGAGCGGCTCAAGGGCATGACGCGCGAGCCCGGCCACTGGGACCTGTATCTCATGGGCGGCCAGCCCGCCGCCGCGCCCGATCCGCGCTGCCTGACCGGCCGGGTGCTCTGCGTCAGCAAGGAGAGCCGCACGCTGCGCTGGATGATCGACGGCCGGACCGTGTCGACGATGTCGGTCCGGTTCGGCTCCAAGGGCACGCCGACCCGGGAGGGCGAGTTCAAGGTCTACTGGAAGTCCCGCGACCACTTCTCGACGCTGTACGACTCGTCCATGCCGTACGCGATGTTCTTCAGCGGCGGCCAGGCCGTGCACTTCTCGTCCGACTTCGCGGCCCGCGGCTACGCGGGCGGCTCGCACGGCTGCGTCAACGTGGGCGACGAGGCGGCGGTCGCGCAGCTGTACGCGGAGGTCCGCGAGGGCGACAAGGTCGTCGTCTACGCCTGAGGCCGTCCACGGCCGAGCCGGACCAGGAGGGGTGCGGGGCGCGGACGGGACCGGGGGAACGTGTCCCGCCCGCGCCGAGGTGCACGAGCCGCAGGTACGGGGGGAACCCCGGCTCGGTGCGAAGCCGATGACCAGTCGGCTCACTACCTACTGCGTCGAGCCCCGCGAAAGTGTCACACCTGCCTCGCGGCGACCCCGCCGGCCTGCGGAGACGTCCGCAGCGAGCCGGTCTCGGGAACCGAGGCACGGTCGGGCCGGCGCTCGGCGGAACCGGACCGCTCGGTGTGCCGGTGACCGGAGCGGCCGTCGGCACGCCGGCCGTCACCGTCGGCGTCGCCCCTGCCCCCTCCGGGCCGACCGCGGTCCCGGTCCAGGTCCCGGTCCCGGTCGTCCCCGCCGCGCGCGTCGTCGTCGCCCAGCAGGAGGTTGGCGTTGTGGGTGGGCCGGGTGGCGGTGCCGCCCGCCTCGTCGTGCCCGCCGTCGCGGCCGTCCCGGTCGTCGTGACCGTCCTCGGCGGCGCCGTCCCCGTACCCGCTCCCGCCGCGGCCGTCCCCGTCCTTCCCGGCATCGGCACCGGCACCGGGCTCCGCGTCCGGGCCGGAGCCGCGGGCGGACTCGCCCAGGAGGTCGTCGCAGTACTCGCCCACCCGGGCGGGGCCGCCGGCCTCCGCCGCGAGGGCCCGGCCGCGGGAGCGGTCCAGGGTTCCGCCCGCGCGCAGTTCCCGGCAGGAGGAGGCGAAGCCCTCGCGCTGCCGGGCCGCGTCCCCGGCCGGGTCGTCGACGGCCGCGCCGGGGCCGGTGTCCCCGGCGCCGCCGGTCTCGTCCTCGGTGCCGTCCTCGCCGGTCGGCGCGGTGGCGGACCCTTCGGGGCCCACGCCGCGCGGGGTGTCCCGCGGTGAGGGCGACATCATCGGGCGGTCGGGGGTGACCGCGGCGGACACCGTGGAGGTGGGCTCCGGTCCGCCGCCGCCGAACGGGGCCAGCACGCCGGTACCGGCCGCGACCGCGACCCCGCCGGCCATGCCCACGGCGAGCGCTGCGGCCAGGCCCAGCCGCAACGGGCGGGAGCCGAGCGGACGCCGGGCACCGTTGTCACGCCCGCCTATCCGTACGAGTCCGGTGTCGGGGGCGGCACCACGGCCACCGGCCGCCACCGGGCCGCCGGCCGCCACCGGGCCGCCCGCGGC